>JADGRK010000035.1 GCA_017880985.1 Rhodoferax sp.
AGATATTGTTCAGCAGATGGTCCTTGAGCAAGGGCTTTTTCAGTTCCTGCGCCAGACCACGAAAACGCCCCCAGTGATAGGGTACCGCGCCGCCACCGTGCGGAATGATGAACTTCAGCGTCGGAAACTCCTTGAACAGATCGGAGGTCAGGCACTGCATGAAGGCGGTGGTGTCGGCGTTCAGGTAGTGGGCGCCGGTGGTGTGAAAGCAGCTGTTGCAGCTGGTGGAGACGTGGATCATCGCGGGGATGTCGTACTCCACCATCTTCTCGTAGATCGGGTACCACTGACGGTCCGACAGCGGGGGCGAAGTCCAGTGGCCACCGCTTGGGTCGGGGTTGAGGTTGATGCCAACGTTGCCATATTCCTTGACGCATCTTTCCAGCTCAGGAATACAGGTCCTGGGATCCACGCCGGGGCTTTGGGGCAGCATGGCGACGGGAATGAAGCTGTCAGGGAACAGCTGCGCAACGCGGTAGCACAGTTCGTTGCAGATGGCGGCCCAGGTGGATGACACATTGAAGTCGCCAATATGGTGCGCCATGAAGCTGGCACGCGGGCTGAAGATGGTGAGATCGCTGCCGCGCTCTTTCATCAGGCGCAACTGGTTCTGCTCGATGGACTCAATCAGCTCGTCGTCGCTGATTTTGAGGTCAGCCACTTTGGGCATGCTGGCGGGGTCCTTGATGCCGGCAATCTGCTGGTTGCGCCAGTTCTCCAGCGCCTTGGGCGCCGTGGTGTAGTGACCGTGACAATCAATGATCATGGGTTTTTTCATAAGGATCTCCTGTGGATCAAGTATTCAATGCGCTCGCCACCAAGCAAGACCCGCAGTGCACGAGAAGCTCCAAGCGCGGAACGCCGTGGAACCGGCTTCGCCGGGCCACTGGCGTTGCCCCCTTGAGGGGGGATGCGGCCACACGAAGTGGGCAAGCAACGGGGGTGTTTTTCATCATACCGGCTCCATGCCCTGGTGCCACTTGGCATCGGCCGCTTGCGCAGAGGCCATGAAATCGAGCAGGTCACGGGCGACTGGCGCCTGCGTCGAGCCGGCGCCTATGCCGGCAGAAAAGGTGGTGGTGATCTGGATCTCTGGCGGCAAGGGCCCTACCACGCTGATGCCCTGGACGTGGATCAATTCGCTGAGTTGTTGAAAGCCCAATTCGACTTCACCCCGCGCGACCAGCGTGCCCACCGGGACACCGGGGGGCGCCTGGACAATGCGCTCGCGGATGATGTCGGCAATGCCCCAGCGCTCGAACAGCTGACCCAAGGCCACGCCGCTGGGCCCGGTGGAATAACTGATGCTGCGCGCCGCCAGCACGGCTTGGCGTACTGCGTTTTCTGAACTGATATCGGGCTGCGGCGCTCCGGCACGCACCGCCACCGCGACGCCGCAGTGGACCAGGTCGACTTTGCTGCGCGCATCGATGTGACCCGCCGCAATCAGCTTGTCAATCGCGCCAGATGCCAGAAACACCACATCAAAAGGCTTGCCCGCTTGTACCCGTTTGACCGCGTCCACGCCTCCCACCGACTCAATGGCAATCGCACAGTCCGAGCGCTGTGCATACGCCGCCACCAGTTCGGCCAGCAGCTGGCGGGTGGCCATCGACGAGATACCCCGCAGGGTGGGTCGTGGCGAGGGAATAGCGGTTTGCATGGGCCGTATTTTGGCGGTGACTGACCGGGGTGATAAGCCGGCAGCGCCACTAGCAGCTATCTAAAATTGGCATAATTAGCCATCAGCTATTCACGAACCTGCCAAAATGGATCTTAAACAACTGGAATACTTTGTGCGCGTCGCCGAGCTGGGCAGCTTCACCCGGGCGGCCATCGCACTGGACGTGGCGCAACCCGCGCTCAGTCGCCAGGTACGCCTGCTGGAGGTGGAACTGCGACAAAACCTGTTGACGCGCAACGGGCGCGGCGCCCTGCCCACCGAAGCCGGCAAACTGCTGCTGGCGCATGGGCGCGGTATTTTGCATCAGGTCGAGCGGGCCAGAGAAGAACTGGGTCGGGTGCGTGGCTCGCTGGCCGGTCGTGTGGCGGTCGGTCTGCCCACCAGCCTGGCACGGCTGCTAACGGTGCCAATCACGCGCGCCTTTCGCCAGCAAATGCCCGATGCCACTATCTCCATCAGCGAAGGCCTGTCGGTGGCCATGCAAGAGTCACTGGTGAACGGGCGGCTGGACATTGCCGTGCTGTACAACGCCCAGCCCAGCACCGAAATAGAAATTGCCCCGTTACTGGAAGAAGACCTGTTGCTGGTACAGGCGCGCCCGCCGGGCCTGCAGGAAGATCCCTCACCCGGGCCGATTTCGCTGCAAGCCGTCTCTCAGTTGCCCCTGGTGATTCCAAGCCGGCCCAACGCCGTTCGCATGCATGTGGAGTCGGAAATGGCCAACATTGGCTGCCGCCTGAAAATTGCGCTGGAAATCGATGGTGTATCGGCCATCCTCGACCTGGTGGCGGACGGCGCCGGCTACGCCGTGCTGTCGCGCAACGCGGTTGCCAATTCCGTGCGGCCCTCGGCGTTTTCGGTGCGGACCATCCACCAGCCGGTGCTGCGCACCAAGATATCGCTGGCCACCAGTTCGCTGCGCCCGGCAACGCTGACCCAGCAGGCCACGCTGACACTGATACGCCAGACGGCGGAACAGCTTGTCAAGCCCGCCTGAAGCGACTCAAGGCGAGTGATCGACCTCAGCTCAAGATCCAAAACCGTCGCCTTTCCCGTGCACGCTCCTTAATTCAACAACAATTGTCTTCAAGACCTGACACCCATGACTTCTTCATCCAGCCAACCCCTCCTGCCGCTCAAGGGCGTGCGTGTGCTCAGCCTGAGCCTGAACCTGCCGGGCCCGGCCGCCTTGATGCGCTGCCGGCAAATGGGCGCGTCCTGCGTCAAGCTGGAGCCGCCACCGCCTGCCGGTGCGGCAGCCGGCACCTCTGGCGACCCGATGGGTATGTACAACCGGCCCGCCTACGATGCGCTGCACCAGGGCGTTCGCTTGGGCGTGGCGGACCTCAAGACCGAAAAAGGCCAGAAGACCCTGCACCGGGAACTGGCCAAAGCCGATGTGCTGTTGACATCATTCCGGCCGTCTGCGTTGAATAAATTGGGGCTGGACTGGAAAGGACTGCACCGGCGCTATCCGGCGCTGTCGCAAGTCGCCATTGTGGGTGCCCCGGGCGCGCGCGCCGAAGAACCCGGACATGACCTCACCTATCTGGCAGAGAACGATCTAATCGGCGGGCTCGATCTGCCCGCCACTCTGTATGCCGACATGGGCGGCTCGCTGATGGCCTCGGAAGCCGTGTTGAAAGCGGTGTTGCATCAACTGAGAAAAGGAAAAGGCAGCTACATTGAGGTGGCATTGTCCGAAGCCGCCGGCTATCTGGCCTTGCCACGCACCTGGGGGCTGACCAAACCAGGTGCAGCCGTGGGCGGTGGCCACGCCGGTTACCGCGTCTACCCCTGCCGGGATGGCCGCGTTGCGCTGGCCGCGCTGGAGCCCCACTTTGCCAAAACCCTGTGTGCCGCAGCAGGGATTCAGAACGCCAATATCATGACCATGTTTTCGCCGGCCACCCACCAGACCATCGCCGATTACCTGCTCACCATGACGCGCCAGGCACTGGATGCGCTGGCCATCGAAAAAGACATTCCGCTCTATACGCTACCAAAGTGATAGCTGCGTGAGAAAATGCGTTCAGCGTCGGCCATTGGCTCAACCCAACCTTTCGATCTCGACTCAAGCGCCGGGCTGGCACAACAACACAATAGCGCGTGCTTCCATGGACTGCCCCAGGCCGACCGGCCCCATTTTTTCCGCCGTCTTGGCCTTGACATTGACCTGATCCACCTTCACCGTCAGTGCGTGGGCGATTCGGGCGCGCATGGCCGGGACAAAAGGCATCAATTTGGGCGCCTGCGCGATCACGGTGCTGTCTACATTGCCGATCTCGAAGCCTTTTTCGCGCACCCGGCGTGCCGCCTCGGTCAACAGCACCAGCGAATCCGCGCCCCTGTAGTTCTCATCAGTGTCAGGAAAGTGCGTGCCAATATCGCCCAACGCGACCGCGCCCAGCAAGGCGTCGGTAATGGCGTGCAACAGCACATCCGCATCCGAATGGCCGAGCAGGCCCAGATGAAACGGAATCTCCACGCCGCCGATGATGAGTTTGCGCCCAGCCACCAGCGCATGCACATCCCAGCCCTCACCGATTCTGAAATTCATGTTATTCGCCTTCTATTGAAAGTTCCGTATTTTCCAAGACTGTCATTGCGGGCCTGACCCGCAATCCATGGACGCCGGATCAGCTCCGGCATGACAGTCGGGGACTACACCGCTGGTACGCGCGCTCGAAGCACTGCTTCAGCCAGCGCAAAATCTTCGGGGTAAGTCACCTTGAAGTTCTGCGCGCTGCCCGGCACCAGCTTCGGCCTGAAGCCCATGGCCTCCATGGCGCTCGATTCATCTGTCACCTTGTCACCCGCCTGTTTGAGTGCGTCCATCAGGGCGCCGATGCGAAACATCTGCGGCGTCTGTGCCAGCCACTTATCACCGCGGTCCAGCGTTCCAGCCACCCGCCCTGCGACTTCGCTCTTGAGCGTATCCGGCAATTTGTGCGCCAGCAGACCGCCGACTTCATCTGCGGCACAGGCATCAATCAAGGCGCTAATTTGACCAGACGTGATCAGACAACGCGCTGCGTCATGAACCAGCACCCAGTCATGCGCCGCGGCGCCTTGATCCAATAAGAACTTTAAGCCATTAAAAACACTTCCAGCCCTTGTCGATCCGCCACAAGCTGCTATCAAATAAGTAGTCTCCATCGATTCAAAAAAATCGTCATCTGCAGCGACAACCACGGCGATGTTGGTGATTCGGGTAACCCCGGCAAAAGCCGCCAGGGTGTGCATCACCATCGGCCGGCCGGCCAGCGGCTGGTATTGTTTGGGACCATTGGAGCCCGCGCGCGAGCCAATGCCAGCGCAGGGAAGCAGAGCCCAAAAGCGGGCCGGGGAGGAACTGTTGAAGGGGAAATTCGCGGGTTGATCAGACATGGGCTTGGCCCCATTCTAAAATGCCTGCAACCGCTACCTGACACCCCCCGCTTCACTGCGTGGGGTGTTTTGTATTTGTATTCTTAAACTCAACGCAAATCTATAGTTCGTCTGCAGGTCATTGCAGCCAGTCATCAACCCTACATGGATTTACCCAAACTCAACCCTGGCAAGCGTTACACGCTGCCCCGTCCCGTGGGCTCAGCCGATGCGCTAGTGCTGGCGCAACTCGGCTTGCGCGAGAAAGCTGGTGGCAAAGTCACAGCCGTCGTCACCGCCGACGCGACAGATGCCCAGCGCCTGATCGACGAGATGGCGTTCTTTGCACCCGACTTGCGTTGCGCGCTGTTCCCCGACTGGGAAACCCTGCCTTACGACACGTTTTCACCACACCAGGACTTGATCAGCGAGCGGCTTGCGACTCTTTGGCGCATCAGCCAGCGGGACAAGGAAACCGGGGCCGACGTGGTCATCGTACCCGCCACCACCGCACTCTACCGGCTGGCGCCCCCGGGTTTTCTGGCGGGCTACACCTTTCACTTCCAGGTCAACCAAAAGCTGGATGAAGCCAAATTCAAGGCCCAGTTGACCCTGGCCGGCTACAGCCACGTCAGCCAGGTAGTCAGCCCGGGCGAGTACGCAGTACGCGGTGGCCTGATTGATCTCTTCCCGATGGGCAGCGCCGTGCCCTACCGCGTCGATCTGTTTGACGACGAAATCGACAGCATCCGCACCTTTGACCCCGACAGCCAGCGCAGCCTGTACCCGGTGCCCGAGGTGCGCCTGTTGCCGGGCCGCGAGTTTCCGATGGACGACGACGCCCGAGCCCGCTTTCGCAACCGCTGGCGTGAACTGCTGGAAGGCGACCCGACCAAAAGCCGCATCTACAAAGACATTGGCAACGGTGTCGCCACCGCCGGCATCGAGTACTACCTGCCGCTGTTCTTTGATGAAACGGCGACCGTGTTTGACTACCTGGGGACGGACGCGACAGTCGTGCTGCACGGTGACCTGGAGCCGGCTTTCCAGCATTTCTGGCAGGACACCAAAGAGCGCTACCGGCTGGTGCAGGGCGACCCCGAGCGCCCCGCCCTGCCGCCGGAGTCGCTGTTTTTGAGCACCGAGCAGTTTTATGCCCGGGCGAACGAATATGCGCAGTTGGCGATTCGGCCCCTGGCTGTCATCCCGGACCTGATCCGGGATCCATGGATTGCCAGTGCTGAAACCCCGGACCTGATCCGGGGCCGCAATGACAATGAAAAACCAAGTGCTTACGTCGAGTTCGAAACCCTGCCTGCGCTCACCGTGGTGCGGGGTGCCGACGACCCGCTGGCACGCCTGAAAGATCACATTCGCCACACGACCCAGCGCGTGCTGGTGCTGGCCGAAAGCGAAGGCCGCAAAACCAGCCTGCTTGATTTTCTGCACACCAACCACCTGAGTCCACCGTCGTTCGATTCACTCGCCGAATTTGAGCGCAGCGATGAAAAGCTGGGCATTGCCACCTCGTCACTGAACACCGGCTTCGCGTGGCTTGAAGCAGGCATTGATTTCGTCACTGAAACCGAACTGTTCGCAGCCGGCCCCACCACCCGCCGACGCAAAAAACAGGAGCAGGTGAGTGACGTTGAAGCACTGATCAAGGACCTGAGCGAGCTCAACGTCGGCGACCCGGTCGTCCATTCTGCCCACGGCATCGGCCGCTACCGGGGCCTGATCAACCTTGATCTGGGTCAGGTATTGCCCAACGGTGAACCGGAGGTACAGGAGTTCTTGCATCTGGAATACGCTGACAAGGCCACCCTGTATGTGCCGGTCAGCCAGTTGCAGCTCATCAGCCGCTACACCGGTGTCAGCGCAGACGAAGCGCCCTTGCACAAACTTGGCTCCGGCCAGTGGGAAAAAGCCAAGCGCAAAGCGGCCGAGCAAGTGCGTGACAGTGCCGCTGAGCTGCTCAACATCTACGCTCGCCGTGCCGCGCGCGAAGGCCACGCGTTCAGATACAGCCCCACCGACTACGAAGCCTTCGCCAATGAGTTTGGCTTTGAAGAAACACCGGATCAAAGCGCCGCCATCCACGCCGTCATTCAAGACATGATCAGCCCGCGCCCGATGGACCGGCTGATCTGTGGCGATGTCGGTTTTGGCAAGACCGAAGTCGCCCTGCGCGCGGCTTTTATTGCCATCACTGGTGGGCGGCAGGTGGCTTTTTTGGCTCCCACCACACTGCTGGCCGAGCAACATTACCAGACGCTGCTGGACCGCTTTGCCAAATGGCCGGTGAAGGTGGCTGAGATGAGCCGTTTTCGCTCTGGCAAAGAGATCACCGCCGCACTCAAAGGCGTGGCGGATGGCACCATCGACATTGTGGTGGGCACGCACAAATTGCTCAGCCAAAACACGCATTTCAAAAATCTGGGCCTGCTCATCATCGACGAAGAACACCGTTTTGGCGTGCGCCACAAGGAGCAAATGAAGGCTTTTCGTGCCGAAGTCGATGTGCTCACCCTGACTGCCACACCGATCCCGCGCACGCTGGGCATGGCGCTGGAAGGTCTGCGCGATTTAAGCGTGATTGCCACCGCGCCGCAGCGCCGTCTGGCGATCAAGACCTTTGTCCGCACCGAAGGCAACGGCGTGATCCGCGAAGCCGTGCTGCGCGAGCTCAAGCGCGGCGGGCAGGTCTACTTTTTGCACAATGAAGTGGAGACCATCGAGAACCGCCGCGCCAAGCTGGAGGAACTGCTGCCCGAAGCCCGCATTGCCGTGGCCCACGGCCAGATGCCTGAGCGTCAGTTGGAGAGCGTGATGCGCGACTTTGTAGCGCAGCGCAGCAACCTGCTGCTGTGCTCCACCATCATCGAGACCGGCATTGACGTGCCTACCGCCAACACCATCGTCATCGCGCGCGCCGACAAGTTTGGCTTGGCGCAGTTGCACCAGTTGCGCGGCCGCGTGGGCCGCAGCCACCACCAGGCTTATGCCTATCTGATGGTGCCCGATCTGGAAGGATTGACCAAACAGGCGCAGCAGCGGCTTGATGCCATTCAAGCCATGGAAGAACTCGGCAGCGGTTTTTACCTGGCCATGCACGACCTGGAAATTCGCGGTGCCGGTGAGGTGCTGGGCGAAAACCAGAGCGGAAATATGATGGAGATCGGCTTTCAGCTTTATAACGAAATGCTGTCCGAGGCGGTGCGTTGCCTCAAGGCGGGTGTCGAGCCTGATTTACTCAGCCCGCTCAACGTCACCACCGACATCAACCTGCACGCCCCGGCGCTGCTGCCCGACGATTATTGTGGCGACGTTCATTTGCGTCTTTCGTTCTATAAAAAGCTCGCCACGGCGAAAAGCACCGACCAGATCGACGCGCTGATGGAAGAAATCGTGGACCGCTTCGGCAAACTGCCGGCCCAGGCGCAAACGCTGATCGACGTGCACCGCCTGCGTGTCATCAGCCAGCCCTATGGTGTGCTGAAGGTCGATGCCGCTCCCGGCGTGATCACCATCACCTTCAAGAAGAACCCGCCGATTGATCCGATGAAGATCATTGCGATGATCCAGAAAAACAAGCACATCAAGCTGGCTGGGAGCGAAAAGCTGCGCATTGAGCGCGCGCTGCCCGAAGCAAAAGAGCGGGCGCAGATGGTGCGCGATGTGCTGCGAGGTTTGGGGCAGCCGTTGGTGAAAGTGGCCGAAAATATATGACAAATATGCCTCTAGCCACCGTCCTGCCTTCATAAGCAGCTATTAGAACAATAGTAATCTAAATGGATATGAAAGCCACTGAATTTGCCCCCGACCTCAGCATTCGCGGCGTCACGCCCCCGTTGCGCTTGAGCGACTTCAAACTCATCGCCTTCGACATGGACTCCACGCTCATCAACATCGAGTGTGTGGACGAAATCGCAGACATGGTCGGTCGCAAGGCGGAGGTAGCGGCCATTACCGAAGCTGCGATGCAGGGCGAGACAGGCGACTACAAAGAAAGCCTGCGCCAGCGGGTGGCTTTGCTCCAGGGCGTCAGCGAAGCCGACATGGAGGCGATTTACCGAAGGCGTCTGCAACTCAACCCCGGTGCCGCCGAACTGGTCGCGGCCTGCAAAAAAGCCGGGCTCAAAGTGCTGCTGGTCTCGGGCGGCTTCACTCACTTCACCGATCGCGTGCGCGACCGGCTCGGCATCGATTACACCCGCGCCAACGTGTTGGAGGTACAAAACGGCCGGCTCACCGGTCGCATGGTCGATCAAGCCTGGGGCGACATCTGTGATGGCGAGGAAAAGCGCACCATGCTGCTGGAAACCTGCGCCTTGCTTGGAATCAGCCCCCGGCAGGCGATTGCCATGGGCGACGGTGCCAACGACCTGCCGATGATGGGCGAAGTCGGCCTGTCAGTGGCTTTTCACGCCAAGTCGCCAGTCCGCGAGTTTGCCAACGTGTGCATCAACAGCGGCGGGCTGGATCGACTGCTGACGATCTTTCAGTCCTGAACCCTGGTGTCATTGCGTCAGGTCGGCTCCGGCACGCTGGGCAGACCCGCCAGCGCCATCGCCAATTCACTCTCGTCGTAGTGCTCATCGGTCAATTCACCGGCAAAGTACTTCTGGTAGGACGTCATGTCAAAGTGCCCGTGACCACACAGATTGAACAGGATGGTTTCTGCCTTGCCCTCGCGCTTGCAGCGCAAGGCCTCTTCAATCGCACCCTTGATGGCGTGATTCGCCTCGGGTGCCGGCACGATGCCCTCATTGCGGGCAAACAGCACACCCGCTTCAAAGCACTCGACCTGGTTGTAGGCGACCGCCTCCAACAGGCCCAATTCCTTGCAGTGCGACACCAAAGGTGCCATGCCGTGGTAGCGCAGGCCGCCGGCATGAAAGCCTGGTGGCGTGAACTGACTGCCCAGAGTGTGCATCTTGGTCAACGGCGTCATGTGCCCGGTGTCGCCAAAGTCATAGGCGTACTTGCCGCGCGTGAGTGACGGGCAGGCTGCGGGCTCCACCGCCACGAAGCGCGGCTTGGGGCCGCCACGCAAACCGTGCCCCATGAAGGGAAAAGCGATGCCGGCAAAGTTGGAGCCGCCACCCGTGCACCCCACCACCACGTCGGGCCAGGCATCCGCCATCCGCATCTGTTCCATCGCTTCCAGACCGATAACGGTCTGATGCAACAGGACATGGTTCAACACCGATCCCAGCGCATATTTGGTATCGTCACGCTGCACCGCCAGCTCCACGGCTTCAGAGATGGCAATACCCAAGCTACCGGGATGATTGGGGTTTTTGGCCAGCACCGAGCGGCCATATACCGTCTCGTTGGAAGGTGACGCCACGCATCGGGCTCCATAGGTTTCGATTACCGCGCGTCGATACGGCTTCTGGTCATAAGACACGCGCACCTGGAATACCTCGACTTCCATCCCATACAGGGAGCCCGAAAATGCCAGCGCCGTGCCCCACTGACCAGCACCCGTCTCAGTCACCAACCGCTTGATTCCCTCCTCCTTATTGAAAAAAGCCTGTGCCACGGCGGTATTGGGTTTGTGACTGCCGGCCGGGCTGCCGCCTTCGTATTTGTAAAAAATCTTGGCCGGCGTACCAAGCGCTTTTTCCAGTCGATGCGCGCGAAAAAGTGGCGCTGGCCGCCATAGTCGATAGACATCCCGCACCGGTTCCGGAATCTCGATTTCACGCTCCAGGCTCACTTCCTGCATGATCAAGGCCATTGGGAACAAGGGTGCCAAGTCATCCGGACCCACTGGCTTCATGGTGCCAGGGTGCAACACCGCCGGCAAAGGTTTGGGCAAATCAGCCTGCAAGTTGTACCAAAACTTTGGCATCTGGTTTTCGTTCAAAAGATACTTGGTTTGCTTGCTCATCAATGCTCCTGAGTGAAATTGAAATAGACACAGCCCTTGAGCCATCGTAGCGAGTATGCCCGTGATTTCCGCTGTATCAATGAGTTGGCAAGTTCGGGTTTACCCGCAGCCAACGGGTCGCGCCGCGGCATGACAACATAAAAACTCGGTCTGTAGGCGGGCCTGCTGGCAGTATGAGATAGACACCATTTCTTGCACTGGAAACCTTTTCATAAAAATGGAAACCCTCGCCGTCCACGGCGGCTGCAGGCCCGACCCGACCACCAGAACGGTGGCGGTGCCGATCTACCAAACCGCAACCAAGGCGTTAGGCCTGACCTCACTGTTTCACACAAAGAGTGTGACCAAAGGGCAGGTTTGCGACAGCGCCTTTTCGTTCGACATCACCGCTGACGAGCAGGAACGCGCCCCAAGGGAGCCTATTCGGGAGGGCACGTTCCACGGCTTGCGCGAGTTCTGTCCCTGACGGAAGGAAAATCGCGGTACTGAAACGGACATGTTCGACCGGCAGTTCCTCCAGGACATCATCAAGTTCTCCCCGGGTGTGCCAATGAGCGCCCTGGTAAGCGCCCTTGCCGCCCCCTCGGCCCTTGTCGAGCCACAGCAGGCTATGCCGGTTGAGCAATCCAAGCACGAAGCGCCGCCGCGTCACTCGCACGATCTCTGCCATCGCACGCGGCCAGTCGTCTACGAAGCACAACGCTGTGATCGAAATGACTTGATCGAAAGATTGGTCGGGGAAAGGCAGGTGGCAAGCGTCCCCTTCCACATAGGATATATCGTGATCCGACCGCTGGCGGGCAAAATCGAGCGCGTCGGCATCGACGTCCAGGCCGGTCACGTCAAGGCCTGCGTCAGCAAGGCGACGGGTGAACCACCCGGTACCACAACCCACGTCGAGCAGGTTTTTCCCGGGAGTCGTATCGAGGTGGCGACATAGAAGCTCGAATTCAACGTCGCCGACCCAGCGTCCGCGCGGACTGTCATACCACGCGTCGTACTCTTCTGGTGTCACAGGCTGGCCACCGTCCGCCAAGTTTCAATCAAGCCGTTGGCGGCACGGTTCACTTCGTCGAGCGTCGTCATGGTGCCTACAGACAGCCACACGGCCCCGGCCGCCCGCACAGAATCGACGCCGATCGCGGCCAATACGCCACTGACAGCGTCGTGCTCCGAATGACAGGCTGAACCGAGCGACGCAGCGACGATCTGACTGGCTTGGTCCAGCAGCCCCCGTCCGCTTGTCCCCGGAAAGGATACATGGAGCGTATTGGGAAGACGCTGATCGGGGTGGCCATTGAGGATTAGACCCGGTATCGCCTCGATCAACAGGGCATGGAGTTGATCACGCAGTTCACGCAGATGGCGGGTTGCCTGAGGCAGTCGCTCCCGCGCAAGCCGTGCCGCGACCCCAAAACCGACAATGGCTGGGACGTTCTCGGTGCCGGGTCGCAAGCCTGCGTCAGCCACGCAACGACTCGCAAATCCTTGGTTCGACCCAGCAGATCGGAGGCCATCTGCTCCACCGCACGCCAGTCCGGTTCGACGGCGGGAATGATCGTATCGCCAAACTGCTGCTCCGGTTTGCCCGCAACAGCTTGGGACAACGCGAGAAAATCGCTGTCATACCCGCAATCAGGCCCGCAGGGTGACTGAGCATCAATGGGGTGCGCAAGATGACTAAGATCAAACACAAGAACTCCCTATAGGCCTGACAAATGGCCCCCCCGTGCCAATATGACCTGAGACACCTACCCCTGAGTAATTAGAGAGTAGAAAGGTAGTCTTGAATCATGTCCAAAGAATCTAAGGAACCGATGAACGC
>JADGRK010000297.1 GCA_017880985.1 Rhodoferax sp.
GGTGAACAGCGCCGAGCGCGCCATCGCCGCACGCAAGAAATAATTGCTTCAGTTGGACCGCCCTGAGACGTCGGGTATGACCGCCCGCCAGACATGAATGCACCGCTACCCGACCCCGCCGTTCAGGCGTTGAAGACTGCCACGCTGGACGACAAATACACGCTGGACCACGGCCGCGCCTTCATGAGTGGCGTGCAAGCCCTGGTCAAACTGCCGATGCTGCAGCAGGCGCGTGACCAGCTGCTTGGCAAAAACACGGCCGGGTTTATCAGCGGCTACCGCGGCTCGCCGTTGGGCAATTACGACCAGGCCTTGGTCAAGGCGAAGAAATACCTCAAGGCACACCACATCGTGTTCCAGCCCGGCGTCAATGAAGAGCTGGCCGCCACCGCCTTGTGGGGCACCCAGCAGCTCGGCTTTGCACCGCCCGGCTCTAACAAGTTTGATGGTGTGTTTGGCATCTGGTACGGCAAGGGCCCGGGCGTGGATCGTTGCAGCGATGTGTTCAAACATGCCAACATGGCCGGCACCACCGCATGGGGCGGTGTGATTGCCGTGGCCGGCGATGACCACATCTCCAAAAGCTCGACCGCAGCGCACCAGAGCGACCATATTTTCAAGGCCTGCGGTACGCCGGTGTTTTTTCCGGCCAGCGTACAGGAAATTCTGGATCTGGGGCTGCATGCCTTTGCCCTGAGTCGTTTCTCGGGGGTCTGGGCCGGCATGAAGACGATTCAGGAAATCGTTGAATCCAGCGCCAGCGTGATGATCGATCCGAACCGGGTGCAAATCAAGATCCCGACTGATTTCGAGATGCCAGCCGGCGGCGTACACATTCGATGGCCCGATTCAGCGCTGGAACAGGAAGCCCGGCTGTTCCATTACAAGTGGTACGCGGCGCTGGCCTATATTCGGGCCAACCGGCTGAACTACAACCTGATCGAGGGCGCAAACGACCGCTTTGGCCTGATCGCCAGCGGCAAGGCCTTTAACGACACGCGCCAGGCACTACTCGATCTGGGGCTGGACGATGCAACTTGCCAGCGTCTGGGCATCCGGCTGCACAAGGTCGGCGTCGTGTGGCCGCTGGAGGCTCAATTGACGCGCGACTTTGCCACCGGTTT
This sequence comes from Rhodoferax sp., assembly GCA_017880985.1. GTDB lineage: Bacteria > Pseudomonadota > Gammaproteobacteria > Burkholderiales > Burkholderiaceae_C > Rhodoferax. Next base: position 1,125 of record JADGRK010000297.1, read on the forward strand.
GCAGGAAATTCTGGTGGTCGAAGAAAAGCGCCAGATCATCGAATACCAGCTCAAGGAAGAGCTCTACAACTGGCGCGCGGATGTGCGGCCCACGGTACTGGGCAAATTCAACGAGGTTGCCACCGACGCGGCGGGCACCCGGTACGGCAGCGGCGGCGAGTGGTCAATGCCCAATCCAGGCGCCAATACGCTGTTGCGTGCCAACGCTGACTTGTCGCCCGCCATTATTGCCCGCGCGATTTCACAGCGCCTCAAGAAGCTGGGCGTAGATCTTGATACGAGCACACGCATGGATGCCCAGCTGGCGCTTCTTGAAGCCAAAGACCGCGCCATGCAGGTGATCGAAGTCAGTGGCGGCAAGGCGGCCGAGCGCCAACCCTGGTTCTGCTCGGGCTGCCCGCACAACACCTCGACCAGGGTGCCCGAAGGTTCACGCGCCATGGCCGGCATTGGCTGCCACTTCATGAGCATCTGGATGGACCGCGCCACTGTGGGCTTTACCCAGATGGGTGGCGAGGGCGTGCCCTGGGTCGGTCAGCAGCCCTTCAGCACCGAACAGCACGTGTTTGCCAACCTGGGTGATGGCACCTACTTTCACAGCGGGCTGCTGGCGATTCGCCAAAGTATTGCGGCTGGCGTGAACATCACTTACAAGATTCTCTACAACGACGCCGTGGCAATGACCGGTGGCCAACAGATTGGTGAGCGCCCGGAGGGGCATTCGGTCGCTCAGATTGCCCAGAGTATGCGGGCCGAGGGTGCTATCAAAATAGTGGTGGTCACTGACCAACCCGAAAAATACCAGGGCGTGAAGTTGGTCGAAGGTGTCGAGGTGCAGCATCGCGACGAACTGGACCGCATCCAGCGTCAGTTTCGTGAAGTTAAAGGCACGACCGTCATCATCTATGACCAAACTTGTGCCACTGAGAAGCGCCGTCGACGCAAGCGCGGCAGCCTGATCGACCCAGCCAAACGCGTCGTTATCAACGAGCTGGTGTGCGAGGGCTGTGGCGACTGCAGCGTGCAATCGAACTGCCTGAGTGTCGAGCCGCTGGAGACTGAGTTTGGTCGCAAGCGCCAGATTAACCAAAGCACCTGCAATAAAGACTATTCATGCCTCAAGGGCTTTTGCCCGAGCTTTGTCACGGTGGAGGGCGGTCAACTCAAGAAGAAGACCAAAGACCGGGGAGCATCACCGTTTGAAACAGTCGCCTTGCCTGAGCCGGTTGTGCCAACTGTCGAGGGCCTGGGCGGGAAGGCTTGGGGCATCGTCGTCGCCGGAGTCGGGGGCACTGGCGTCATTACCATCGGCCAATTGCTGGGCATGGCGGCGCACCTGGAGGGCAAAGGCATCGTGACGCAAGACGCCGGTGGTCTGGCCCAAAAGGGCGGTGCCACCTGGAGCCACGTGCTGATTGGTTCCCACCAGGACGCCATCCGCACCACGCGTGTAGGCATGGCGGGGGCCGACCTCGTCATCGGCTGCGACCCGATTGTGGCGGCCAGCAAGGAAACCTTGCTGCGCATGCGTGCCGGGCGCACCCATGTGGCGCTGAACTCCCACGCCACGCCGACGGCAGCTTTTGTCACCCAGCCCAACTGGCAAAATCCCTCTGAGGCCTGCGTCAGCGACATCGTCAAAACAGTTGGACTCGATGCAGTGGGCGTGTTCAACGCCGAAGCCGCGGCCGCCAGACTGATGGGTGACAGTCTTTATACCAACCCGATGTTGCTCGGCTTTGCCTGGCAAAAGGGTTGGATTCCCCTGGAACAAGCATCGCTGCTGCGCGCCATTGAGCTCAACGCGGTAGCGGTTGAGCCAAACAAGACCGCGTTTGCCTGGGGCCGACTGGCGGCCCACGATAGCGCCGCCGTTGAAAAGCTGCTCAACCCGGGACAAGTGCTGGTCTTTGCCAAGCGCGACTCGCTCGATGCGCTGATCGCCAAACGGATTGCGTTTCTGACGGCGTACCAGAATGCCGCCTATGCTGAAAATTATCAAGCCTTTGTGCAAAAAGTCAGGGGCGTGGATGATGCCATCGGCGAAAACCGGCTCGCGCTGACTGAAGCCGTGGCGCGCTATCTGTTCAAGCTCATGGCCTACAAAGATGAGTATGAAGTGGCCCGCCTGCACACCGACGCCACGTTTCATGCCCGCATCAACGCCCTGTTTGAAGGTGATTTCAGGCTTCACTACCATCTGGCACCCCCTTTGCTCGCAAGGAAGAACGACAAAGGAGAATTGAAGAAGCAGGAGTTCGGCCCGGCCATGTTGCTGGCCTTCAAAGTGCTGGCACGCTTGAAGGGCCTGCGCGGCACGGCCCTGGATATTTTCGGCAAGACCGAAGAGCGTCAGCAGGAGCGCGCTCTGATCACCGAGTACCGTAACAGCATGGACGAAATACTGAGCGCGCTTGACGGCGCCAGCCAGGCTGAGTCTCAAAATGAATGCCAACGGGAGCGCTATCAACTGGCGCTGGATATCGCCCGCATGCCCGAACAAATCAGGGGCTTCGGGCATGTCAAGGCGCGCCAGGTCAAGCTGGCACGCCAGAATTGGGGTGGTTTGATGACCCAGTTGCGCGACCTGTCGGCCTCCCAAAAGTCCGCTTGATGCGTTGGGCCGGGATCGAGCGGCCCCGCATACAATGACAGGTTATCCGTTAGAAACGCAACGCCGGGGCATTGACGGTCCGGCGTCGTGTTTATTTTGTTTACTTATTGTGGAGTTGTCCGTGTTTATTTCTACT
>JADGRK010000298.1 GCA_017880985.1 Rhodoferax sp.
ACGAAGGATCTGACGTAATGTACCCCTGCAAGCCAGCGAAGAATCCATCGGCCATGTCAAAGTCAAGAACATGAGCAGGGGAACGTTTGAACTAAATAACCTTGCTCGCATAAAGATTGCAACAAACCCGGCAACTGGTCCGCATTGGCGGCTGACATTCTCCATCCCCTTTTGTATTATTTGATCGTTTGAGCCTATACCTCACCGGTTGATCCAATGAAATGCTGCGTCCAAATTTCCCATCGATTTACGTCCGCCGCGCCTGCCAGACACCTTGACGTGGCGCTGAAGTCTGCCGCACACAGGTCATTGTTTGCGATGCGCCACAATATCGCCCAATGAACCCTGCCACCCGTTATCAACAGCCCCTGGCCGAACGGCTGCGCCCGAAAACGCTGGGTGAAGTCGTTGGCCAGCAGCAGTTGCTGGGCGAGGGCATGGCGCTACGCATGGCGTTCGAATCCGGCCAGCCGCACAGTTGCATTCTGTGGGGGCCGCCGGGCACCGGCAAGACCACGATTGCGCGCTTGATGGCCGACGCGTTTGACGCGCAGTTCATCACCATCAGCGCGGTGCTGGGCGGCGTGAAAGACATTCGCGAGGCGGTGGAACAGGCGCAGACGGCGCGTGACGGGCTGGAGCAGCGCCGCACGATTGTGTTCGTCGATGAAGTGCACCGCTTTAACAAAAGCCAGCAGGATGCTTTTTTGCCGCATGTCGAGAGCGGCCTGTTTACCTTTATCGGCGCCACCACCGAGAACCCTTCGTTCGAAGTCAACTCGGCTTTGCTGTCGCGGGCAACGGTTTATGTACTGCATCCGTTGACCCCCCAAGACCTTGAACAAATAATAGCCAGAGCGCTTGCTGCACAAGCGCTTCCAGCTATGGAAAAAATAGCGTCAGAGCGGCTCATCGGGTACGCCGACGGTGACGCGCGGCGCCTGTTGAACACACTGGAAACCCTGACGGTGGCGGCGACCCAGGAAAAGCTGGCGGAAATCACCGATGCCTGGTTGCTCAAAGTGTTGGGTGAGCGCATGCGCCGTTATGACAAGGGCGGCGAGCAGTTTTACGACACCATTTCGGCCCTGCATAAATCGGTGCGTGGTTCTGACCCCGACGCCGCACTGTACTGGTTCGCGCGCATGCTCGATGGCGGCGCAGACCCGCGTTACCTGGCCCGCCGCATGATCCGCATGGCCAGTGAAGACATTGGTCTGGCCGACCCGCGCGCCTTGCGTCTGGCGCTGGACGCGGCTGATGTCTATGAGCGCCTGGGCAGCCCTGAGGGTGAGCTGGCGCTGGCGGAATGTATTGTGTATCTGGCCGTTGCGCCAAAATCGAATGCGGTTTACAAAGCCTTCAATGAGGCCAAAGCCCTCGTCAAAAATGACGGCACGCGAGCGGTGCCGATGCACCTGCGCAATGCGCCCACGAAACTGATGAAAGAGCTGGACTACGGCAAGGGTTACCGCTACGCGCATGACGAGGAGGGCGGTTTTGCCGCTGGTGAGCGTTATCTGCCCGATGGCATGGCGGCCCCCGGCTTTTACCGTCCGGTGGAGCGCGGGCTGGAGATTCGGATTGCTGAAAAATTGAGGCAATTGCGCGAGCTCGATCGGCAGCAGGGGCAAAAGTAACCAATTGTCCCCATGTTGGGAGCGGATATTGGCCCGCTATACTTGGCGCACTTATTTTTTGGTCGGTCCACAACTCGATTCAATGACTGGCCTTCCCACGTCTTTCAAAGGAAATAAAGTGCAAATCAAAGTTGCTCAAACACTAGCGTCCTGCGCGTGCGCAATGGCGCTGGCAATTCCGCTGCTGCCGGGTGTCGCGCAGGCCCAGAGCGCCAGCGCACCGGTGACCCAGGCTGAGCCCAGCGCCGCCGCACCGGCGCTGCCCGTCATCAACGATGTCAAGCCGGTCGATGCCTCTGGCGCTGCCAAGAAGGCCGCTGAAGTCACCGACAACCCCTATGGCCTGGAAGCGCTCTGGAAAACCTCTGATGCCGTCGCCAAGACGGTGCTGCTGCTGCTACTCATCATGAGCGTGGGCAGTTGGTACATCCTGGTCGTCAAAGTACTCGAGCAAGCCAAGATGAACCGCCAGGCCAAGGCCGCCATCAAGAACTTCTGGCCCGCCGCTACGGTACAGGAAGGCGCTGCCGCACTGGAAGCCAACAGCCCCTACCGCTTCATGGCCGATGCCGCCAACACGGCGGTCAAGAAACACCAGGGCCTGATGGGCCACGTCGACCTCAACGACTGGATCGCCATGGGCATCCAGCGCGCCGTAGAACGCATCCAGAGCAACACCCAGGGCGGTCTGGCCTTTCTCGCCACCGTCGGCTCGATCTCGCCCTTTGTCGGCCTGTTTGGCACCGTCTGGGGCATCTACCACGCCCTCACTGCCATCGGCATCTCGGGCCAGGCCTCGATCGACAAAGTCGCCGGCCCGGTCGGCGAAGCGCTGCTCATGACCGCCATCGGCCTGGCCGTCGCAGTGCCAGCGGTGCTGGCCTACAACTGGCTGGTACGGCGCAACAAAGCCGTGATGGATGACGTGCGCGCCTTCAGCAACGACTTGCACGCCGTGGTGCTGGGTTCAGTCAAAAAAGCCTGAGCGTAAGACGTCACCGCCATGTCCATGAACGTCGGCTCCAACGACGACGGCGAAGACGATGCCGTCATGTCGGCCATCAACACCACGCCCCTGGTGGACGTGATGCTGGTGCTGCTGATCATCTTCCTGATCACCATTCCGGTGGTCACCACCTCGATCAAGCTCTCGCTGCCCAAAGAGCGCGTTGAAATTCGCGAAACCAAGCCCGAGAACATCATCATCTCGGTCGATCAGGCCGGCAACATCTTCTGGTACGAAGCGCGCATCAAGAACGTTGACGCTCTGGTGGAGAAACTCAAGAAAGTCTCGCCCCTGAAGCCCCAGCCCGAAGTCCAGGTCCGCGGCGACGCCAATGCCCGCTACGAAGGCGTGGGCAAAGTCCTGCTGGCCTGCCAGCGCGCGGGCATCGTCAAAGTCGCCTTTATCACTGAGCCCCCGCCGCTGGGCGGTTGAGCGCCAACAAGGGAATTGCCCCATGGGAATGCACGTAGGAAACACCAGCAGCTCGGGTGAGCCCGAAGTCATGATGGAGATCAACACCACGCCCCTGATTGACGTGATGCTGGTTTTATTGGTGATGCTGATCATCACCATCCCGATACAACTGCACTCGGTCAACCTGGAAATGCCGGTCGGTGCGCCGCCCACCAACCTGATCAAGCCGGAGAAAATCCAGATTGACATCGATGAACAAAGCATCGTCTATTGGCAGGGCTTGCCAGTGGCAGCGCAGGAGCTTGATGAAAAGATGAAAGCCATAGCGCCCCAGCAGCCCCAGCCAGAAATCCACATCCGGCCCAACAAAGCCTCGCAGTACGCTGTTTTTGCCAACGTACTGTCGAGCAGCAAGCGCCTGGGTCTTAACAAAATTGCCGTCATCGGCGCTGAGCAGTTTGTGCAATGAATACGCTTGAAATGGATTACCGCTTTGAGTCGCGCGACCCCTCAAGGCGCCTCAAAGGCCTGGTCATTGTGATTGCGCTGCACGCCTTTCTGGGCTACGCGCTGGTCTCGGGCATGGCCAGGAAGGGCCTGAACTTCATCAAAAAGCCGCTTGAAGCGGTGGTGATCCAGGAAGTCATCATTCCACCGCCGCCCCCGCCCCCGCCTCCGCCCAAGAAGATCGAGAAGCCCAAGGAGATAGTCAAGGTTGAAGCCCCACCGCCGCCGTATGTGCCGCCACCGGATGTGGCACAGCAAGTGACCTCGAACGCACCGGTGATTCAATCAACCCAGGTTGTGCCCACA
>JADGRK010000299.1 GCA_017880985.1 Rhodoferax sp.
GGCAGCGGTGAAGTCGCTGACCGGCGCACCACGCATTCATTCCCTCGGCTATTGCCTGGGTGGCACCTTTTTGGCGATCGTGGCGGCGGCACTGGGGCGGGGCAAGCCGCAGCATGAGCGGCGCGACCAGGGCAAAAATCGCCGGCGTCGGAAAGAAGACGTACTTGCCCCGGACAACCTGCCTGAACTCGCCACGGTCACCCTGCTGGCCGCTCAAACCGACTTCAGCGAACCGGGCGAACTCGGAGTCTTCATCGACGACGACCAGCTGGCAACCCTGCGCAAGTCGATGGCCCGCACCAGCTATCTGTCGGGCAAGCAAATGGCCGGGTCGTTCCAGTTTTTGAACTCGCGCGACCTGGTCTGGTCGCGCAACACGCGCCGCTACCTGATGGGGCAGGACGATGCGGGCAACGACATGATCAGCTGGAACGCCGACGTCACACGCCTGCCGGAGCGCATGCACAATGAATATTTGTCGTCACTGTTCCTCAACAATGCGCTGGCTTCGGGCCACTACCGCGTCGGCGGCGTTGGCATCGCGTTGATGGACATCAGGTCGCCCCTGCTGGTGGTCGGCACGGCACGTGACCATGTATCGCCCTGGCAGTCGGTGTACAAGATTCATCTGCTCACCGACACCCAGACCACCTTCATCCTGGCCGCGGGGGGCCATAACGCCGGCATTGTGTCGGAGCCCGGACATGCGCGGCGCAGCTATCAGATGGATAGCATGGAAAAAGGCCACGCCTGGGTTGAGCCCGACGAGTGGATCGCCAAAGCGCCATTGATTGAGGGTTCGTGGTGGCAAGCCATGCAGAGCTGGTTGCAGCAGCGCTCGGGTAAGCCGGTGCGGCCGCCGGCCATCCACCCGGCCAAGGTGCTGAGCGACGCGCCCGGAGAGTACGTCATGGTGCGCTATGCCGATTGATTTCACATTTCTTAACAAAAAAAATTGACATGAACGCGCTCTTGCACACTGAACTGATTGAAAACGTCACCTACGATGAAATTAGCCTCGGCCAAAGCGCCCGCCTGCTGCGCACCCTGACGCTGGCCGACATTCAGGCCTTTGCCGCCGTGTCGGGCGACACCAACCCATCCCACCTGGATGCCAATTACGCCAATGGCACGCTGTATCACGGTGTGATTGCCCATGGCATGTGGAGCGGCGCCTTGATTTCGGCACTGCTGGGCACACAGTTTCCCGGCCCGGGCACCATCTACCAGGAACAGGTACTGCACTTCACCAAACCGGTGCATGTCGGTGACACGCTGACTGTGACGGTGACGGTGCAAAGCAAGGACGACGCAAAGAAGAGCGTGGTGCTCGATTGCGAGGTGGTGAACCAAAAAGGCGAACCGGTGCTGCACGGCACCGCCCGCGTGCTCGCACCGACAAGAAAAGTGCGCTTGCCGCGCGTGACGACGCCACAAATCCAGTTATTTGACCCGCAAGCCCGCTTCAATGATCTGCTCAATTTGACCAAGGGCATGCCGGCGGTGCGTTGCGCCGTGGTGCATCCGTGCGACCAGGGCTCGCTCAGTGGCGCCATGGAGGCGGCCGGCTTTGGCTTGATCGTGCCGGTATTGATTGGTCCCGAAGTGCGTATCCGCCGCGTGGCGGAGGAGTTTGGCATCGATTTGACGGGCGCTGAAATCATCTCGGTGGAGCACAGCCATGCGGCGGCAGAAAAGGCGGCTCAGTTGGCCGTCAGCGATGACGTGGCGATGCTGATGAAAGGCAGCCTGCACACTGACGAGTTGATTCATGCGGTTCTGGCCAGGCCACAACTGCGCACCGGGCGCCGCGTGTCGCATGTGTTTCGCTTCGACATTCCGCTCTACCCCAAGCCGCTGCTGATCACCGACGCGGCGTTGAACATTCGCCCGACGCTGGAGGAGAAAGTGGACATCATCCAGAACGCCATTGACTTCGCCCGCATCATGGGCGTGGCGATCCCCAAAGTGGCCATTCTTTCAGCCGTGGAAACGGTCAACCCCAACATTCCATCGACACTCGATGCGGCGGCCCTTTGCAAGATGGCTGAGCGTGGCCAGATCACGGGCGGAATACTTGACGGTCCGCTGGCTTTTGACAACGCCATTTCGGCCCACGCTGCGGAGATCAAGCATATCGAGTCGAGCGTGGCCGGGGATGCCGACATCCTGGCGGTGCCAGACCTGGAGTCGGGCAACATGCTGGCCAAGCAACTCGAGTATCTGGCGGGGGCCTCTGGGTCCGGCCTGGTGCTGGGTGCACGCCTGCCGATTGCCCTGACCAGCCGGGCCGACGGCCCCATGAACCGGGTTGCTTCGGCACTGCTGGCCCAGTTGGCCGCCCACAACGCCGGGCGCGACCACCCGCGCCAGGTCTGGTAAGGCGCGCGTCGTGGCCATACTGGCTGTCAACGCGGGCTCTTCAACGCTCAAGTTTTCGCTACACCCGCTGGCTGCGGGTGCGGTGCAGCGCAGCGTGCTGACGGGCAGCATCGAGGGCCTGGAGCCGGGCGGCGCACCAGCTATGAGTTGGACCTTTGCGGGCCAGACACAGCAGCGCAAGCTGGCCGCCACTGGCAACATCAAACCTTTTGCACAGGCGCTGTTGAGCCTGCGCGAGCTGCTTGCCACGCTCACCGGCGCGCCACCGATTGAGGCCGTGGCGCACCGGGTGGTGCATGGGGGCCAGGCCTTTCGCGCCAGTGTGATCGTCACTGACGACGTGCTGACCCAGCTGGAGCGCCTGAACTCACTGGCCCCGCTGCACCAGCCGCACAACCTGGCGGGCCTGCGCGCCTTTCGAGCGGCGTTTGCGGAACTGCCGCAAGTGGCCTGCTTTGACACCGCGTTTCATGCCACTTTGCCGGCCGTGGACTACACCTTTGCCCTGCCACAAGCACTAAGCCAGCAAGGCGTGCGCCGCTACGGCTTTCATGGCCTGTCTTACCAGTACATCATGGGCGTGCTTCAGCAGCGTTGCGACCAGGCCAGGGGTCGCGTTCTGATGGCTCACCTGGGCAACGGGGCGAGCCTGTGCGCCGCCCTTGAAGGCAAAAGCTGCGCTACGACGATGGGGTTCTCGACCCTGGACGGCTTGATGATGGGCACACGCACCGGCACCCTGGACGCAGGCGTGTTGCTCTACCTGCTGGAACAAGGCTGGGACCACGACCGACTGCAAACCCTGCTCTACAAGCAAAGCGGCTTGCTCGGCGTCTCGGGCATCAGCGCCGATATGCGCCGCTTGCGCACCGATGGCAGTGCAGCGGCCCAGGCTGCGATTGATATGTTCACCTACCGCGTCGTGCGCGAAGCGGGTGCCATGGTGGCTTGTTTGGGCGGATTGGACGTGCTGGCCTTTAGCGGCGGCATTGGCGAGCACGATGCGGTGCTGCGCGCTCAGGTCTGTGAGCGGCTGGCCTGGATGGGAATCGAAATCGACACGCTACTCAATCAGCAGGCGACGGGCGACCAGGCGTTGGCGATTCACAACGCGCACAGCCGGGTGCAGGTTTGGGTCGTGCCCACTGACGAGGGCCTGGTGGCGGCGCGTGAGGCGGCGTCCGTGCTGGGACAGCTCAATACAACTTCCTTTTCGTGAAACGATGCTGGCTTTCAATGCGGCATGCCGGACACGCCATTCACTCGCGGCCCCGGGGCCGACCACCGCAAGCGAGTCGATACCCATGCCGCAGGTGCCCATGGGGTGAAAGATGGTGGCGTCGTTATTGCGGCAAGACTCAAGCAGGTCAGTGTCACTCGTCGCGGGCCGATTCTCTACAATTGCCCATCGCGTCGCTGGCGCTGGCCGTGCTAGTGGCATCCAGCTCAACCGCGGGCTAACCCTAGGAGTCCATGTGTTCAAGTTCCTAT
>JADGRK010000036.1 GCA_017880985.1 Rhodoferax sp.
TTGCCCAGCAGTTGAAAACTCTGAAACACAAAACCTACTTTTTCCGCCCGCAACTCGGCCCGCTGGTCCTCATCCATGGCAAACAGGTCCTGCCCTGCCAGCCGCACGGTGCCGCGGGTAGGGGTATCCAGCCCGGCAATGATGGATAGCAAGGTGCTTTTGCCAGAACCGGAGGCACCGACGATGGCCACCGTCTCGCGCGCGCTCAACTCAAAATCGATATCGCGCAAAATGTCGAGCGTGCCGGTCGAATCAGTCACCGACTTGAACAGGTGCTGAACGGAAATAATTGAATCAGACATGGGGCTTTCTTTGGATCGAAATCACTTGAATCGACGCTACTGTATCGCGGCAGGCGTACTGGCTGCCGCGGCGGGGCTATCGTCCGCGTCTGGCGCTGCCATATTGACCAGGGCGATCCAGGCCAGCCGGCCCAAGACCATTCTGGTATTGGGCGACTCACTGAGTTCCGAGTATGGCCTCAAACGCGGTAGCGGCTGGGTCGCGCTGCTTGAGAAAAAGCTGAAAGCCGAAAACCTGAGCGCCAGTGTCGTCAACGCCAGCATCAGTGGCGACACCACGTCGGGCGGGCGCTCGCGGCTGCCCGCGCTGCTGGCGCAGCACAAGCCTACGCATGTGATCCTGGAGCTCGGTGCCAACGACGCCCTGCGCGGTCTGCAACTGCAACTCACGCAGGATAAACTGACTTTCATGACACAAACGGCGCAACAAGCCGGTGCCAGGGTCTTGCTGATCGGCATGCAGGTACCGCCCAACTACGGCCGGGACTATGGCGAGCACTTTGCCGCCCTGTTTGCCAGCGTGGCGAAAGCAAACAAGGCGGCGCTGGTGCCGTTTTTGCTCAAAGGCATTGCAGATGTGCCCGACTCGACGCGGCTGTTTCAAGCCGACCGCATTCACCCCAATGAAGAAGCACACCCCCTCATGCTCGGTAATGTGTGGCCTGAATTGAAGAAGTTGCTCAAATGAGTCTGAACACCCTGCCCGCTTCTGAAGTGATTACACGACTCGATGAGTTTGACACCCTGATCGATGCCCGTAGCGAAGGCGAGTACGAAGAAGACCACCTGCCCGGCGCTGTGAACTGGCCGACGCTCAACGACGAACAGCGGCATACCATCGGCACGCTCTACAAGCAGGTCAACCCGTTTGAGGCCAGGAAGCGCGGCGCAGCCATCGCAGCGCGCAATATTGCCGACCACATTGAGCGTGAAGTGATCGACAAACCCCGGGACTGGAAGCCGCTGGCCTACTGCTGGCGCGGCGGCCAGCGCAGCGGTGCACTGTCACTGATTCTGAGCCAGATCGGCTTTCGGGTGACGCTGGTGGAGGGCGGCTACAAAGCCTTTCGGGCCGCGGTGGTGCAAGACATCCCGCGCCTGGTCAGCGCCCTGGACTGGCGCGTGATTGGCGGTACCACGGGCTCGGGTAAAACCCGCCTGCTGCAGGCGCTGCTTGGCCAGGGTGCGCAGGTGGTCGATCTGGAAGCGCTGGCCAGGCACCGCAGTTCGGTATTGGGTGCCCTACCGGGGCAAGCGCAACCGACCCAGAAGCGCTTTGACACGCTGGTATGGGAGGCGCTGCGGCACCTGGACCCGGCGCGACCCGTATTCATCGAGAGTGAAAGCAAGAAGGTGGGTAATGTGGCCGTACCCGCGGCACTGATCGAAGCCATGCACGCGAGCCCCTGCCTGAACCTGGTACTACCCGACACTGAGCGGGTGGCCCTGCTGATGGAGGATTACGACTTTTTTGTGCGTGACGTCGAGAGTTTTTGCGAACGCTTGCAGGTATTGGTTGCGTTCAAGGGCAAAGCGCTGGTCGAGGGTTGGCAGGCTCAGGTACGCGCCGGAGAGATCGCACCGGTGGTGCAGGCGCTGCTCACCCAGCACTATGATCCAACCTACCTGGCGTCGATGCGGCGTAATTTCTTGCGCTTTGAAGATGCAAAAATAATAGCGCCTGACGACCATTCGACGGGGGCTATGGGATTATTGGCTAAGAAAATAATAGACGAAACAAGGTGAGGCGCGGGCCGGGCGATCGCATCGCTGGTGAATCGCCAGGTGTTGTCGCTATTGCTCAGGCTTATCGGCGCCGGGCTCAGTCGATTGAGCAGCCTCGCTGCCACCCGGTGCCACGTCGTCGCCACCTTCACCGACCTTGCGCTCGGCTTTGTGCTTGAGTTTTTCCTCTTTTTTCTTTTTCTTCGCCAATTCTTTTTGACGTTTTTCGTAGCCGTAATTAGGTGTTACCAAGGTATTCCTTCAAGTTGTTGGAGTCACTTTACCATTGCACGGCCCGTGCCCAGCGCAAAAGGTCAAGTTTTTTGTTGCAAGCGGTCGCGGCAAACGGTGGCGCATCGGCATCAAGCCAGTTTTTGCAGTGCCTGCGCCAGATCGGCCTGCAAATCGGCCACAGCTTCCAGCCCAACGGACAAACGCACCAGAGTGCCCGCTTTCAGGTGCTCAGGCCAGCCGCTGCGCATGCTGGCCAAGTCGTAAGGCACCACCAGACTCATCGGGCCACCCCAACTGTAGCCCAGCTTGAACAGCTTGAGCGCATCACAAAACGCATCGACTTGAGCCTGACTGTAGCGGCGATCAATCATCACGCTCAACAGCCCGGCCGCAGCGCCCGGGCCAGCGCCGCACAGCGCGCGCCAATGCGCGTGACCCGGCGAGTCTGGCAGCGCCGGGTGCAGCACCTGGGCAAACTCGGGTCGGGTCAGGCACCAATTGGCTAAGGTGCGGGTGCTGGCATCGTGCGCCTGGTAGCGCAGCGCCAGACTCGGCAAGGCCCGCAACACGGCTTCAACATCATTGGCACCGACACCAAAACCCAGGCGCATGTGAGTCAACTTGAGTTTGAGGTGCAGTGCCGCGTCGCGGGTCATGACGCTTCCCATCAACACATCACCACCGCCGCTGGGGTATTTGGTCAAGGCGTGAACGGAGATATCGACCGCCAGGTTTGGGCTGACACCCGGTATCATGTCAAACGGCGCAAAGGCCAGCCCGGCACCCCAGGTGTTGTCCAGGGCGGTGAGCACGCCGCGTGCCTGGCACAAACGCACCAGCTCGCACAAGTCAGGAAATTCGAGTGTGACTGAACCGGCGGCTTCCAGCCACACCAGACGCGTCTGCGGGCTGATTTTGGCCGCCAGATCCTGCGGCTTCATGGGGTCATAAAAGCGGTGGCTGATACCCCAGCTTCTTAGTTCACCTTCAGCCAGTGCCTTGTTGGGGCCGTAAGCGTTATCCGGAATCAGTACTTCGTCGCCAGTCTTCAGCGTTGACAGGGCGACATTGGCAATGGCCGCCAGACCGCTGGGCAGCAACAGGCACTGCAAGCCGCCTTCGAGGGTACACAGGCGCTCTTCGAGTCGGTAGGTGGTGGGCGTGCCATGCAAACCATAGGTATAGGCGCTCTTGTCTTTCCACTCAAAATGACGCATGGCGGCCACATTCGGGAAGATCACGGTCGAGGCCTTGAATACCCCCGGCTGCGGCGCGTCAAACCCGGCGGGCGGGATGTAGGGGTGATGGATCAGTGTGGTCGTGAGCTCGGTCATGATCAGTGCGCGCTCAAACGCTCCACTTTTCAATCAACTGCTCTGGACGCAAACCGTCGTAGCCTTCAAAGGGTTGGTGAATCCACGGGTTGCTGGGCAGGAATTCGACCGAGTAATCGGGCGTGAAAGTCGATAGCCCCTTGGTCCAGATGACTGCGCTGCGCAACTCGGTAATCGGTTTGTAATCGGTCTTGAGCTGATTCATCACGGCCTTGAGCGTCTGGCCGGAATCCGCCAGATCATCCACCAGCAAGACCTTGCCTGCGATGTCACCCTTGGGTGTGGTGATGAAACGCGCAATGTCGAGGATGCCCTGCACCGTACCGGCGTCAGAGCGATAGGAGCTGGTGGACATGATCGCCAGCGGCTTGTCAAAGATGCGCGACAGGATGTCGCCAGGACGCATACCACCACGCGCCAGACACAAAATCGTGTCGAACGCCCAGCCCGACTGAAAAATCTTGATGGCCAGCTTCTCGATCAGGTTGTGGTACTCGTCATAGCTTACGTACAGGTGTTTACCGTCTTCCGTCAACATCAATTTGCTCCTGAATTAATAGCTGGCTGCGCTTATAGCGCGGGGGCTAAAGGCGAATTCTTCATATTTTTTCAAGCAATATTGACTAATCGACCAGAAATGGATGACGCAGCAAAATGGTCTGCTCCCGATCCGGGCCGGTGGAAACCATGTGGATCGGTACGCCCGTCACCTGCTCAATCCGCTGCAAATAGAGGCGCGCATTGGTCGGCAGCCGGTCAAACTGGGTGATGCCGACGGTACTGTCGCTCCAGCCTTCGATCGTCTCGTAAACCGCTTTGCAGCGCTCAATGTCGTCGGCACCCATCGGCAAAATATCAATCTGTTCGCCGTCGAGCTCGTAACCGGTACACAGCTTGAGCTCTTTGAGACCATCGAGCACATCGAGCTTGGTGATGCACAAGCCGCTCAAGCCGTTGACTTGCGCCGAGCGTTTCAGTAGCGCCGCATCGAACCAGCCGCAACGCCGATTGCGGCCGGTGGTGGTGCCGGTTTCGGCACCCACCGTGCTCATGTGATAGCCCGGCGTGCCCGGCACTTCCCACTGCAGCTCGGTGGGAAAAGGCCCGCTGCCGACCCGGGTGCAATAGGCTTTGGTGATGCCCAGGATGTAGTGCAACAGGCCGGGGCCAACGCCGGCACCGGCAGCGGCATTGCCGGCTACGCAGTTGCTCGATGTGACGTAGGGATAGGTGCCGTGATCAACATCGAGCAGCGTGCCTTGCGCACCTTCAAACAACAGATTGGCACCTTTGAGGTGGGCTTCATTGAGTTCACGCGAGACGTCGGCCATCATCGGCCCGAGCAGTTTGGCGTGGCGCATGGCCTCGTCAAACACCGGCTGAAACAAGACCTTGCCAGCGGCCATGTAGGGTGCCAGCGTGGGGCCAAAATCAAACGCTGCCGATTCCAGATAAGTGGTGAGGATGTGATTGTGCAGGTCGAGCAATTCATGCAGTTTGGCGGCAAACCGCTCGGGATATTTGAGGTCCTGGACGCGCAGCGCGCGGCGTGCAATTTTGTCTTCGTAGGCCGGACCAATGCCGCGCCCGGTGGTGCCAATCTTGTCGTGACCGTCCTTTTCGCGGGCCGCTTCACGTGCCACGTCGAGCGCCGCGTGAAATGGCAAAATCAACGGGCAGGCCTCGCTCACACGCAAGCGCGAGCGCAGCTCGACTCCGGCTTTTTCCAGCGCCTCAATTTCCTCGAACAGCTTGGCCGCCGAGAGCACGACGCCATTGCCGATGTAGCACTTGACGCCGGCTCGCATGATGCCGCTGGGCACCAGATGGAGTGCGGTTTTGACGCCGTTGATCACCAGCGTATGGCCGGCGTTGTGGCCGCCCTGAAAACGCACGACGCCCTGCGCACTCTCGGTCAGCCAGTCCACCAGCTTGCCCTTGCCCTCGTCGCCCCATTGGGTGCCGACGACGACAACGTTACGTCCTTTTGTAGCAGTCATTTTTTTGCTTTCATTTCGGTTGTTTCTAAATGGTTTTCACGAGCCATTGTCCAGCGCTGACGACCAGCTCACGATCACAATGGAACTCATCAACGTCACTCTCATGGCCCGGCAAGACGCAGACCACGGTCTCACCTTGCGCCCGAAGGGAGACAATCGCAGCGCGCAGATCGGCCGCAGCACGCCAGGGGGCACGGATCGCAGCGCGCAAGGGCCGCGCTGCCAGCGCGTTGACCAGCGCTTTGATATCCAGGCTGAAGCCGGCTGCTGGCCGGTCTCGGCCAAACACGGCACCGACCGCGTCGTAACGCCCGCCACGTACCAGTGCACCGTTGGCACCGGGGGCGTAAATTGCAAACCGGGTACCGGTGTAGTAGGCGTAACCGCGCAGGTCAGCCAGATCAAAACTGACTTCGGCGCCTTCGAGATGGCTCGCCAATTGCTTCAAATGTAATAGCGCCTCACGCACCGCTGGTAGGGGCGGGAGGACGTTTCCGGCCTCAATCAGAACCTTGTCATCGCCATAAAGCTGGACCAGTGCCAACAAGCCCTGTCGCGTTGGTGGCGGAAAGTTGCGGGTCAAAAGCCGCAGTTCGCTGCTGTCTTTGGCAGCCAGGGCAGCATGAATCTGTGCCAGCAAATCGCCTTCGAGTGCAACACCTTCCAGCAGCGCCTTGACGATTCGGGCATCCGCCATATCGACGCTGGGTGCGCTCACCTGGGCCACCTTGAGGCAATCGAGCGCGAGTTGTAGCACTTCAAGATCGGCTTCAAGTGCGGCATGACCGTATATTTCGGCGCCAAACTGCAGTGGCTCGCGTGTGGCATGGGGCGCGTCAGGGCGCGTGTGCAGCACCGGGCCGCAATAGCACAAACGGGTTACGCCGGGGCGGTTCAGCAGGTGCGCATCAATGCGGGCTACCTGCGGTGTGCTGTCAGCGCGCAAGCCCAGCATGCGTCCCGAGAGCTGATCAACCAGCTTGAAGGTTTGCAGATCCAGCGCCGCACCGGCACCAGTAAGTAATGACTCAAGATGTTCCAGCATGGGTGGCATCACCAACTCGTAGCCATAGCAACGCGCCATGTCCAGCAAACTGCGACGAAGTTCTTCGATGTGCCGCGCCTCAGAGGGCAAGACATCGGCAATGTGATCCGGCAGAACCCAGGCAGACATGTGATTTTGGGGAGCTGTTAAAAACCCGATTTTACCGGGCTTGGAAACCGAAAATGTTCAAAGCAGAACCCAAATCAGCAAGACTCCGAGCAGAATGCTGCACATGCCAAAAAAACGCAGTTGACCGTCGCTGAGCTGAAGGATCTGCATAAACAGACGACGCCAGCCAGCGGGGGACAAAAAGGGTGAAAGCCCCTCAATCACCAACACAAGGGCCAGGGCCAGCCAGAAGGTATCACTGTCCAATTGATAAACCTTCGCCCATTATTTTTTTGAATGCACCGGGCTGGGCGGCGGGTTCACGTTACCCCGAAGAACTTTGAAAAACTCCGAGCTCGACGGGTCCACCACCATCACGTCAGATTTTTTATTGAAGCTTGCCTTGTAGGCATCCAGACTGCGGTAGAACTGGGCAAATTGAGGGTCACGGCCAAACGCTTCTGCATACGTGCGAGCCGCCTCAGCGTCGCCCTCGCCCTTGATCTTCTGTGCATCCCGATAGGCATTGGCGACCGCCACTTCGCGTTGCCGGTCGGCTTCGGCACGGATTTTTTCGCCTTCGGCCGCCCCGGTGGAACGCAACTCGTTGGCCACGCGTTTGCGCTCAGCCTCCATGCGCCGATAGACCGACTCGGTAATGGCCTCCACGTAATCGACCCGCGTGATGCGCACATCCACCACATCGACACCCCAGGGCTTGGCACCCCGAACCTGCCCCAGCACTTCGCGTTTCACATCCGCCATCAAGGTTTCACGTTTGAGAGAAAGTAGTTCTTTCACGGTCCACTTGTTGATTTCCTCCTGGAACGCATTGCGAACCACGCGATTGAGCTGGCTGGCACCTGCCGCCTCATTGGTGCCGACGTTGCGAATGTATTCGGTTGGCTCGGAAATGCGCCAGCGTACATACCAGTCGATCACCACCCGTTGCTTCTCGGCGGTGAGCATCGGCTCGTTGTCGACGCTGTCAAGTGTCAACAGGCGCTTGTCAATATACGATACGTTTTGAAACGGCGGCGGCAGCTTGAAATTCAAGCCGGGCTGAGTAATGACTTCCTTGATCTGCCCCAAAGCATAGACAATGCCAAACTGCCTCTGGTCCACCACAAACAACATCGAGCTGGCCAGCACCAAAGCGACCAACAAGGACGAAAAAATAAAACCTATTTTGTTCATTCTGGGCTCCTAGCGGGTCTCGCGATCACGGGTGCGGGCGGCATCGCGGGCGCGTGAATCAATCGCGGCGGCAGCCGCTGCCGGGTTGGCCGGTGCCGCCGCGGGTGCGGTCAACGCTGGGGCATCTGCACCCTGAGACGTCATCTGGACAATCTTGTCAAGCGGCAAGTACAGCAGGTTGGAGCCCTGCCGGGAGTCGACCATCACTTTGGTGACACTGCTGTAAATCTGCTGCATGGTGTCAAGATACATGCGATCACGTGTCACCTGCGGCGCTTTCTGGTACTCGGCAAAAACCGATTTGAAGCGCTGCGCATCACCTTGCGCCTGCGACACGATTCTCGATTTATAGGCATCGGCTTCAGCTTTCAGACGTGACGCAGAACCGACCGCCCGCGGCACCACATCGTTGGCGTAGGCCTGCGCTTCATTCTTGGCGCGCTCGCGCTCCTGACCAGCCTTGAGCACGTCATCGAAGGCCGCCTGCACCTGCTCTGGCGGGCGTACACCGCCTTGCTGCAAATTAATGCCAACCACTTCGATGCCAACCTTGTAGCGATCCAGAATCTTTTGCATCAGGGCTCGAACGCGGGGCGCAATCTGGTCACGCTCGTCAGACAATGCGCTGTCCATGCGCATCTTGCCAACCACTTCACGCACTGCGGTCTCAGCCGCCTGCACCACGGCCTCTTCCGGATTTTTGCTCTCAAAAAGAAAAGCCCGCGCATCGTTCAGACGGTACTGAACCGCAAACTTGATCTCAACGATGTTTTCATCCTGGGTCAGCATGGCCGATTCGCGCAAACCAGTGGCCTTGATGACCGTGTCGCGCCCCACATCCACCGATCGGATCTGGGTCACAAAGATGAGCTCATGGCGCTGGATCGGGTAAGGCAGGCGCCAGTTAAATCCGGCACCAACAGAAGATTTGTATTTCCCGAACTGGGTAATCACGGCCTGCTGGCCTTCTTGAACGATGAAGAACCCGGTACCCAGCCAAATCAGCAGAACCACGCCCGCAATCAGACCAGCACCGATACCGGCGCTTTTCATGTCGGGCTGAAAACCCCCTCTAGAACCATTGCCACCCCCAGTCCCGGGGCCGGAGGCACCACGGCCTGCGTTTTTCACGCCACCAAACAGCCCGCCCAACTTGCGGTTGAAATCACGCCACAGTTCATCCAGGTCAGGCGGGCCCTGCTTTTGACCACGCTTCGGACCGCGCTCATCACCCGCCTTGGGCGGCGGCTCGGGTGGATTAGCCTCGGGCTGCTCAGGCTCGGTCTTGCTGCCCTGCTCGGGTTTGTCGTCGCCGCGACCCCAGCGCGGATCGTTCAGGCTAAACATGCCCCTGATTCGATCGGGCAGACAAGCCCAGTTGATGGCGGGTAAGTGAAGTTTCATCTCTTCGTCTCTTGTGAATCGTACTCAGATTGTGCCCAGTCAGGGCGCCATGCCGGAATTGTCGGGGAATTTTTGCTTATCTTCCAGCGGCAACACACTCGCAATCACGATGCGGGCCAGGTGTGAACGCAAAGCCTCAAGGCCCTCGCCATTCTTTGCACTGAGAAAGATCCGCGGGGTCTGAACTCCGCCGAGATCGAAAGTGTCTTCCAACTGATGGGGCCGACGGTCAATCTCAATTGCATCAAGTTTATTGAATACCAGGATCTGCGGAATATCCGCCGCAGCAATCTCGCTCAAAACGCGCTGAACTTCCACAATCTGCTCGCGGAAATGAGGGCTGGCCGCATCTACCACATGCAACAAAAGATCAGCATCCACCGCTTCCTGCAAGGTCGCCTGAAAAGCATCGATCAAGCCATGCGGAAGATCACGAATGAATCCCACTGTATCTGAAAGCGAAACCGAACGACTTGCCTCAGCCAGATAAAGCTGGCGCGTTTTGGTGTCAAGCGTTGCAAACAATTGGTCGGCGGCATAGGTCCTGGCTTTGACCAGCGCATTGAACAGAGTCGATTTACCGGCATTGGTATAGCCGACCAGGGAAATGTTGAACGTGTCACGCCGCTCACGTTGTCGCCGCTGGGTATGACGCTGTCGCTTGACTTTGAGCAGGCGCTCCCTGATCCTTTTGATGCTGTCGCCAATCATCCGGCGATCCAACTCGATCTGCGATTCACCTGGACCACCGCGCAGGCCGATGCCGCCACTTTGACGTTCCAGATGTGACCAGCGACGTACCAGCCGGGTGCTGAGATACTGCAAACGGGCCAATTCGACCTGGAGCTTGCCCTCATGGCTGTGCGCTCTTTGCCCGAAAATCTGCAGGATCAGTAGCGTACGGTCATTGACCGGGAGTTCAAGATGACGTTCCAGATTGCGCTGCTGTGCCGGGCTCAAACTTTGATCAAAAAGCACCTCCACCGCACCGGTCTGGGTGGCCAGCAACTTGATTTCATCGGCTTTGCCACTGCCCACAAAAAGGGCAGCATCGGGCGCTTTGCGTTTGCAGGTAACCCGTGCCACCGGGTTCAATCCCGCAGTCTGCGCCAGCAAGCCCAACTCTTCAAGTTCGCCGTCAAAATTGGGCAACCCGAAATCAACACCAACCAGAATGGTTGGGGCCGCCTCGCGATCAGGCGGATGCAGGTTCGTCACCGTCACCAGTTGCGAAGTTCACAGCACGTCCCGGCACAATCGTCGAGATAGCGTGTTTGTAAACCATTTGGGTTACCGTATTGCGAAGCAACACGACATATTGGTCAAACGATTCGATCTGGCCTTGCAGCTTGATCCCGTTGACCAAATAGATGGAGACCGGCACATGTTCCCGACGCAAAGCGTTGAGAAAAGGGTCTTGTAGTAATTGACCTTTGTTGCTCACGATATTCTCCGTGTTCAGAAAATGAATAAGGGTTGACGATACCACAGCCAAGTGCTTTCTCAAGCCGAGAACGTATAAACCCACAATAAAATCTGCATTCTAAATTGGTTCAGGACCGGCTTGATTCGCCTCCCGTAACTCCGATCTCTCCCGTCAGATCTCAGACTGCCGCTTTGTCAGCATACGGGTTGCTTGAAGTCTTGAACTCAATGCGCATCGGAGTGCCCACCAGGTCAAACTCCTTGCGAAACCGTCCTTCAAGAAACCGTTTGTAGGCATCGCTCACATGTTCCAGCGAATTACCGTGAATCACGATCACCGGAGGATTCATGCCACCCTGATGCGCATAGCGCAATTTTGGGCGGAACATACCCGAACGTTTTGGACTTTGAAACTGCACGGCTTCCAACAACAAACGCGTCAAAACAGGCGTTGACATTTTGCAGTTGGCGGCTTTGTAGGCTTGCGCAATGGAGGTCCAGAGCGGTCCCAAACCCTGCCTTTTGGTGGCCGAAATCAAGTGCATGCTGGCAAATTTCAGGAATGGCAAACGCGTCTCAATCGAGCGCTTGACGAGTTCGCGCTGGTATTCGTCCACCGCATCCCATTTGTTGACCGCAAGCACCATCGCCCGGCCATTCTCAAGGATGTAACCGGCAATGTGCGCGTCCTGATCGGTCACCCCTTGCGTGGCATCGATCAATAGCAGCACAACGTTCGATGATTCAATCGCCTGCAAGGTCTTGACCACCGAAAATTTCTCAATGGCTTCAAAAACCTTACCCCGGCGCCGCAGGCCGGCGGTGTCAACCAACTCAAATTTTTGACCGTTGCGCTCGAACGGTACCGAAATCGCGTCTCGTGTTGTCCCCGGTGAATCGAAAGCGACCAAGCGCTCTTCCCCCAGCCAGGTATTGATCAAGGTCGACTTGCCGACATTGGGACGACCGGCCACGGCCAACTTGATAACCCCTGGATCCCGATGTTCTTCCGTTTCATCCAAATCCTCCAAATGAAGTGGGTCAAGCGCCAAATCCACTAGTGAACGAATGCCTTGACCGTGCGCTGCGGAAACCGCATGCACCTCACCCAGGCCCAGCTCAAAAAACTCGACCAGCTGCGCGCCGGCCAGCAGCCCCTCTGCCTTGTTGGCCGCCAATACGCAGGGTTTGCCGAGACGGCGCAGGTAGCGGGCGATCTCGTGATCCTGCGCCGAAATGCCCTCGCGTGCATCCACCACAAAGATGACAACATCAGCTTCGGCCACCGCCTGCCTCGTCTGCTTGGCCATTTCCTTGAAAATGCCACTGGCAGCATCGGGCTCGAAACCACCCGTATCAATGACAATGAATTCGTGTTTGCCCTGTTTGCCATTGCCGTAATGGCGGTCTCGCGTCAGCCCGGCAAAATCGGCAACGATGGCATCGCGCGACTTGGTCAGTCGATTAAACAGGGTTGATTTACCAACGTTGGGACGGCCAACCAGAGCCAGGACGGGTTTTGTCACTTGACGTCCCGCGCTCAGTCGGGTTTGAACCCGAAAACACCACCGCTGCGAGTGACAACCACCAGCGTTCCAGCCGCCAAAACTGGCGCAGAAACTATCGCAGAACCATCCGTTGCCATGCGCGTCAGCGGTGTCCCGTCTTCCCGCGATAGCCAATGCACCAGACCGGCCTCATCACCCACAGCAACAGACCGACCGACCACCAGCGGGGCGGTCAGACTGTGGTAGCGCATACGTTCCGACACCCAAACGCGCTCACCATCGACGCGCCGCCAGGCCATGATCTTCCCATCACCCTCGACGCCAAAAACAGATTTGTCATCACCATCGACACCCACATAGCCAAACGCTGGCTTGGTCCAAAGCAAGTTGCCGCGAACCGCGTTGACACAGCCCACCGCGGCCTGAAATGCACGCGCACAGACCAC
>JADGRK010000300.1 GCA_017880985.1 Rhodoferax sp.
GTGCCGCGCAGCTTCACGATCTCAAGCAACGAAATTCTGGAGGCCCTGACAGATCCGATCAACAACATTGTGTCGGCGGTCAAAAACGCGCTCGAGCAAACGCCGCCTGAGTTGGGCGCCGACATTGCCGACCGCGGCATGATGCTCACCGGCGGCGGCGCCTTGTTGCGTGATCTGGACCGGCTGCTGGCCGAAGAAACCGGCTTGCCGGTGCTGGTGGCGGAGGATCCCTTGACCTGCGTGGTGCGGGGTTGCGGCATTGCGCTGGAGCGGATGGACCGTCTGGGTTCCATTTTCACCAGCGAATAATGGTCAGGTGCAGCGATGCCACTTGGTACGCTGGACGGCACTCCTCCCCCCTTCTTCCGACAGGGCCCCTCGGCCCTGTCCAAGCTCACGTTCTTCAGCGTATTGGCGCTGTTCCTGATGGTGGCTGACGCGCGTTTCGAGATTGCCAAACCTTTGCGTGTGGCGGTGGCTGCGGTGCTCTACCCGGTGCAATGGCTGGCCCTGCGACCGGTCGTGTGGGCGCAGGGTGGGGGCCAATATTTTGAATCATTGCAGACCTCGCGCGCCGGAGAAGCCGCAGCGCAACGCAAGCTCGGCCTGCAATCTCAACGCGCCAACCAGGTCGAACAACTGACCCTGGAAAACTCACGTCTGCGCCAATTGCTGAACCTGCGCGAAAGGGTGACGACACCCGCGCAATCGGCACAAGTGCTATATGACGCAGCAGACCCCTACAGCCGCAAAGTCATCATCGATCGAGGCCTGCTCGACAACGTTGCGTCCGGCTCCCCGGTGCTCGATGAATCGGGCGTATTAGGCCAGGTCACACGGGTCTATCCAATGGTCAGCGAAGTGACGCTGGTAACCGACCGGGATCAAGCGATTCCAGTGCTCAACACGCGCACCGGCGTCCGCGGCGTGGCGTTTGGCGATCCTGCCCCGCATGCCAGCGCACTGGAGTTGCGTTTCATGGCCGCCAATGCGGATGTGCAGGCGGGTGATTTGCTGACCACCAGCGGCGTGGATGGCGTCTATCCGCCGGGCTTGCCAGTGGCCCGTGTGGCCAAGGTGGAACGTCGGGTGGAATCAGGCTTTGCCCGCATCACCAGTACGCCGCTGGCCCTGGTCTCCGGTGCCAGGCACGTGCTGGTACTGCAGCCGGTGGCCCAGATAGCGTCGCGCCCAGCCAACGTTGCACCCAGCGCAGCCCCCAGGAAAGGGGGCAAAAAATGATCATGCGCCGTGGGCATCAATTGTTGCTGGCCGCCAATCCATGGTTCATCTGGGGCAGTTTGCTGGTGGCGCTGGTCTTTAACATGATGCAAAACATGGGCCTGTGGGGCCGGGCGGCCTGGATGCCCGATGTGCTGGCACTGGTGCTGGTATTTTGGAGCATTCACCAGCCTCGGCGTATCGGCATTGGCACCGCCTTTGTGTTTGGAATTTTCATGGACGTGCACCAGGGTGCGTTGCTGGGGCAGCACGCACTAGCCTACACCGTGCTGGGTTTTCTGGCGATTGCGATCCACCTGCGATTATTGTGGTTCAGCGCGTCATTGCAGGCGTTTCAGGTCCTGCCGCTATTTGCGGCATTACACGCCATTGAATTTGTGGTTCGGATGCTGGCAGGCGCCGCATTTCCGGGGTTTTTGATCCTGCTGGCACCCCTCATTGAGTCGTTGCTGTGGCCGGTAGTGAGTGTCCTGCTGCTGATTCCGCAAAGAAGAACACCTGAGCCCGATGCGAACCGGCCACTCTAGAACTATGGCCCCCACGCTTGTCACTGCGTGTACTGCGCTGCCGCCCGAGGGGGCTGTCTCGCCTTGGGGCGGCCCGGCGGCCAGACTGTCCCCAACGTTTTCATGACCGAACTGCGCAACGTCAAGGCCGATCTGTCGCGCTTTCGCGCGCGCGTGCTGGTGGCCAGCATCGTGGTGGTGGCATGCTTTTTACTGGTCGCAGCCCGACTGGTGTACCTGCAAGTCGTGCGCCATGACGACCTGCTGGAACAGGCTGAAAACAACCGCACGGCGATTGTGCCGGTGGTGCCCAACCGGGGTCTGATCCTGGACCGCAACGGTATTGTGCTGGCCTCCAACTACTCGGCCTACACGCTCGAAGTCACGCCTTCCAAGGTGCTCAACCTGGAGCAGACGATTGACGATTTATCCAAGGTGATGGAGATCACCGCACGGGACCGCAAGCGTTTCAAGAAGCTGCTGGAAGAGTCAAAGAGCTTTGAGTCGCTGCCGCTGCGCACCCGTCTCAGTGACGAAGAAGTCGCCAAATTTGCCGCCCAACGTTATCGCTTCCCGGGCGTCGATATCAAGGCCCGACTGTTTCGAAACTACCCCTACGGGGAGCTCGCGAGCCACGTCATCGGCTACATCGGGCGCATCAACAGTTCAGAGAAAGAGCGCTTGGACGACTCCGAAGATGCGGCCAATTACCGCGGCACCGAATACATCGGCAAGCTTGGAATTGAACAAAGTTTCGAGTCACAACTGCACGGGATCACCGGCGTGGACTCGATGGAAACTTCGGCTGGCGGGCGCGCCATGCGACGGCTCGCCAGCAGCCCGGCGACACCGGGCAACACCGTGAAACTGTCAATCGACATCAAGTTGCAGCACCTGGTGGAAGAGTTGTTTGGCGAGCGCCGTGGTGCGCTGGTCGCGCTGGATCCCAAAACCGGCGAAATACTGGCATTTGTAAGTAAACCCACCTTCGACCCCAACCTGTTTGTCGAGGGCATTGACAGCGAGAGCTGGCAAGAACTCAACGAATCCATCGACAAACCGCTACTGAACCGGGCGCTACGCGGCACCTATCCGCCGGGCTCCACCTACAAACCTTTCATGGCGCTGGCCGCCCTGGAAACGGGCGTGCGCACGCCGGAGCAGACTGTTTCGGACCCTGGCTTTTTCATGTTCGGCGGCCATCGCTTTCGGGACGACAAGGAGGGCGGCCACGGCTTGGTCAACATGTATCACTCGATCGTCTGGTCTTGTGACACCTACTACTATATGCTGGCCAATGACCTGGGGGTGGACCGGATTCACGACCAGTTGCAGCGTTTTGGCTTTGGCGAGCTGACCGGCATCGATATTGAGGGCGAAGTGCATGGCCTGCTGCCTTCCACCGCCTGGAAACGCAAAGCCTACAAGCGCGCCGACCAGCAAAAATGGTACGCCGGTGAAACCATCTCGCTCGGCATTGGCCAGGGCTACAACAACTTCACGATGCTGCAACTGGCTTCGGCCACCGCCACACTCGCCAACAACGGCGTCAAGATGAAGCCGCACCTGGTCAAGGAAGTGGTGGATATCCTGACGCATGCCCCCACCACCACGGTGCAGGAATCGGTGGGTGAAGTGATCGCCAAACCGGCCAACATCGCGATCATCAAAAATGCGTTGATAGGCGTCAACCTGGAAGGCACCTCGTCGGCAAGTTTTCGCGGCGCGCCCTACACCAGCGGCGGCAAGACCGGCACCGCCCAGGTGGTTCAGATCAAGCAAAATGAAAAATACGTGGCCTCCAAAATGGAGGAGCGCTTGCGCGACCATGCTTTGTTTACCGCTTTTGCGCCCGCTGAGGACCCCAAAATTGCGCTCGCCATCGTCGTGGAAAACGCCGGTTTTGGCGCCAAATATTCGGCCCCGATTGCGCGCCGTGTGCTGGATTACTGGCTGCTCAACCAATATCCGAGCGAAGAAGACATTGCCGCGGTGCAACAAGGCAAGGCGCCAACGCCGCTGGGCAAACCGCGCAAGGTGTCTGAGCTGCCCTGGCCACCAGGCGCAGCGGCCTCGGCCCCAAGCGCGAGCCCGCCGACCCCGGCG
>JADGRK010000301.1 GCA_017880985.1 Rhodoferax sp.
TGCTGCTGGGTGCGGCGCTGCTGGCGCTGGTGGCTTTTGTCGGCTGGCAACGGCGCATGGCCAGCACCGGCCGTGAGCCGCTGATGAACCTGGCGCTGTTTGGCTACCGCCAGTTCGCGATGGGCAGCATCGTCGCGTTTATCTACGGCACGGCGCTGTTTGGCTCGACCTACCTGCTGCCGGTTTACATGCAGCTCGGTCTGGGTCTGTCGCCTTCGTATGTCGGCAGCATTTTGTTGCCGTCCGGTTTTGTGCTGGCGGTCACGATTGCGCTGGTCGGGCGCTTGGCCGATCGCCAGCCGATCTACCTGCTGGTCAGCATCGGGCTGGCGCTGCTGGCCCTGTCTTTTTCACTGATGCTGACAGTGACGCTGAGCAGTGCGATCTGGCTGCTGGTGGCATGGGCCATCCTGGGGCGCATCGGGCTCGGCTTTATCTTGCCCTCGCTCAACCTCGGCTCGCTGCGCTCGCTGGACAAAGCCCTGATCTCGCAGGGCTCCAGCGCGATCAATTTTGTGCGCATGCTGGGCGGCGCGATTGGCGTCAGCCTGTGCGGCATCGTGCTCGAATGGCGGCTGGCCGCGCATGGCGATGCCCTGACGCAGGCCGCCACCAGCCCGGCCCGGCTTGCCGCCTTCAACGAGTCTTTCATGATGCTGGCCGCGCTGTGTGCGCTGGCGTTGGTGGCGGCCTGGCGGCTGCGCGATGTTCCTGCGGCAGAACCGGGTCATTCAGAAGCGTGAGCCTGGGGCCGCGGCAAGCTCAGTCTGTGCTTCACCCCTTTGAGGCCATCAGCAGCACCACCAGCGCACCGGCGCCGCCATCGGCCGGCTTGGCCTGTACAAAGGCCAGCACTTCATTTTTTTGCACCAGCCAGCTGTGCACCCGGCTCTTGAGCACCGGTGCCTTGCCGGGCGAGCCCAGGCCTTTGCCGTGGATCACGCGCACACAGCGAATGCCTTGCTTGAAGGCTTCGCGGATGAAGATGCTCAACTGCTCGCGCGCTTCGTCGCGGCGCAGGCCGTGCAGGTCAATCTGGCGCTGGATCGACCAGTCACCGCGGCGCAGCTTGCGCGTCACATCCGGGCCGATG
The DNA here is from genome assembly GCA_017880985.1 of Rhodoferax sp. Lineage (GTDB taxonomy): Bacteria > Pseudomonadota > Gammaproteobacteria > Burkholderiales > Burkholderiaceae_C > Rhodoferax. Next base: position 1,094 of record JADGRK010000301.1, read on the forward strand.
CCGGGGCGGCGAAAACTCAGGAGCTCATCCGCATCCAGCAGCGTGCCGACATCAAACTCGTCGCTGATGGCCTCGATTAGCACCGCTTTTTCGTCACGCTGGTACTGCATCGCCAGCGGCATTTTTTGCTCTACTTTGTGTAGCACTTTACGCTTGTCTGGTAAGGGCTTGACGGCTCCAGCGGCTCTAACGAATAAATCCTTGTCGGTCGCCGCCTGTTTGACGGCTTTAACCTGCTCACTGGCTTGGCTGACGCGTTGTCTGGCCTGCTCAGCGATGGCGCGTTTGACCACTTTGAGGTCGGTCAAAGCCGTTACCTTGACGGCCATCACATCAAGCCCCGCTCCGCCATCGACAGCGCTTCACCCGGCGCCACGATGACGTGGTCAAGCACCCGTACGTCAATCAGCGCGAGCGTGGTTTTAAGGGTTTGCGTCAGCATCTCGTCGGCGCGTGACGGCTGCACCGTGCCGCTCGGGTGGTTGTGCGCCAGCACCACGGCGCTGGCCTGGTGGTGCAGGGCGCGCAGCACCACTTCACGCGGATAGACACTGGTTTGTGTCAGGGTGCCTCTGAACAACTCTTCGAGCGCCAGCAAGCGGTTTTGCACGTCCAGAAACAGCACCGCAAACACCTCATGCGATTTGGCCGCCAGGTGCAGTTGCAGGTAGTGCTTGACGGCGTCCGGCGTGGCAAAGATGGTGCGTTCCTTGAGCTGCTGGGCCAGCGCACGGCGTGACAACTCCAGCACCGCCACCAGTTCGGCCCTCTTGGCGGGCCCCAGACCCTTGACGCGCTTGAGGTCGTCGGCCGTGGCGTGCAGCAGGCCGGCAATGCCGTCAAAACCATCGTTGTCGTCGCTGCTGGATTTTTTGAGTTCCAGCAGCTCGCGCGCCATTTGCAGCACGCCCTTGCCCTTGATGCCGGTGCGCAGCAGTATCGCCAGCAGCTCGACGTCGCTCAGGGCGCCGGGGCCACGCGCGAGCAGCTTTTCACGTGGGCGGGCATCAGGGGGCAGGTCTTTGAGGGGCATGGCGCAGGCTTTTACAATCGGTGCAGTTTATTCGCCAAACGCTGCATCACATTCAAAATGTGGTTTTGTGGTGTATTCCCAGACTTGAAACCAGGACTTTTATGACTTTGACACTCGCCACCGTTAAACCGGGCGCTTTTCTCACGCTGCATTACCGCATGGCCGGTCCGGTCGGTGATGTGATCAACACTTTCGAGGGCGCGCCCGCCACACTGACCTTGGGCACCGGCGAGTTGTCGCCGACGCTGGAGGCCTATTTGCTCGGATTGGCAGAGGGCAGTCATAGCACCTTTGAGTTGCCTGCGGGCAGCGCTTTTGGTCCGCGCAACCCAGACATGCTGCAATGGCTGGCGCGCCAGGAGTTGATCGACATGGGGGAGCCCGACGAGCAGTATGAGATCGGCGATGTGCTGCAGTTCCCCACGCCCGACGGCAAGGCCAAGTTTGCCGGCTCGGTGCAGGATTTCAGAAGCGATGAGCGTGGTGACGCGGTGCTGTTTGACTTCAACCACCCGCTGGCGGGGCAGCCGGTGACGTTTGAAGTGCATGTCATTGGCATTTTGTGACTGTCAATAGCCACAGCGTTGAGTCCAGCGCGAGCATGAGCGCCGCCCGGCCGCCCCAAGGCGCGAAGGCCCCCTCGGGGGGCAGTGCAGTACACGGCGTGACAAACGTGGGGGTCTCAATCCTGCTGGCCGAGCCGCGCGGCTTTTGCGCCGGGGTGGATCGTGCCATCGAGATTGTCGAGCGGGCATTGCAAAAATTTGGGGCCCCGATTTATGTGCGCCACGAAATTGTGCACAACACCTACGTGGTGAACGATCTCAAAGCCAAGGGTGCTATCTTTATTGAAGCGCTGGATGATGTGCCAAAGGGGGCGGTGCTTGTTTTTTCAGCCCATGGCGTGAGCCGCGCGGTGCAGCTTGAGGCGGCCGCACGGGGTTTTCAGGTTTTCGATGCCACCTGCCCGCTGGTGACCAAGGTGCACGTGGAAGTGGCCAAGCTGCACAAAGAAGGCTTTGAATTCATCATGATCGGCCATAAGGGGCATCCCGAGGTCGAGGGCACCATGGGCCAGTTGGACAGCGGTATTCATCTGGTCGAAAGCGTGGCCGACGTGGCGCGGGTGCAGCCAGCCCAGACGACCAAGCTGGCGATGGTGACGCAAACCACGCTCAGCGTCGATGATGCCGCTGACATTGCGGCGGCCATCAAGGCGCGTTTCCCGAACGTGTGCGAGCCCAAGCAACAGGACATTTGCTACGCCACGCAGAACCGGCAGGACGCCGTCAAGGTGATGAGCCCGCAGGTCGATGTGGTGATCGTGGTGGGCAGCCCGACCAGCTCCAACAGCAACCGTTTGCGCGAGGTGGCGCGCAAGCTGGGCACGGAGAGTTACATGGTGGATGGTCCGGATGAGTTGCAGGCGCAGTGGTTTGAGGGCCGGGCGCGCGTTGGCTTGACGGCTGGCGCCTCGGCCCCGGATATTCTGGTGCGCCAGGTGATTGACCGCCTCAAGGCGCTCGGCGCAGTGTCGGTGCGCAACATGGATGGCAGGCCCGAGACGGTGAAATTTCCATTGCCGAAGGGACTGAAACTCTAAACCTCGTGGCGCTACCTTAAGCGCCCAGCAATGGTGAAAATGCCCGTCATTGCGAGGAGTGCAGCGACGCGGCAATCCATGCAGGAACCTCAAACAGCCTGGATTGCCGCGCTGCGCTCGCC
>JADGRK010000302.1 GCA_017880985.1 Rhodoferax sp.
CCACGGCTCGATCGCGAGGGCGCGGCGACAACGATCGAGGGTGGTCGTGTAGTCGTTGGCGTTGAAATCCAACTGGGCTTGAATGATCAATACGCGCAGATACAACTGCGTCAAGCGTTCACGCGCCGCGGCCGTCCATTCGGCATAGCGATCATCGGGGAAGAGATCGCCGCCATAGAGCGCGAGTGCTTCGGTCCATTGTTCGTGGCAGACGTGCTGCTCAAACTCCTCAAAGTCGACGATCGATCCAGGCGGCAAGTGCAGCGTGACGCGGCCCTCATCCACCTCCAGATAGCGCGAGGGGAACTTATCGGGCAGATCGGGCTCGAGGACGCGTCGCAATTGCGAGGTGGCGCGATGAAACAAGGGCTGCGCCTGCGTAATGGATTTGTCCGGCCACAATGTCTCGATGATCTCATCGCGCGTCAACGTGTGACCGGCGCTGAACAACAACAGGCGAAACAACTCACCCGCTTTGCGTTGATGCCAGACCGATTTTTCAATCACCTGGCCGCGCTGCCAGACTTCAAACCGGCCCAGCGTGACGATGTTTAACGACGGCGGCGGCACGCGGCTGAGGTGATTCAGCAACGTCGCAGACACGTTGGATACTTCGGGATCTTTGTCCGTGAGGTAATACGCCAACAGCGGAAACGCGATCGAACGTTCTTGCTCCAGCAGAAACGCATAGCCGCCGCTGACAATGCGCGACACGGCTTCAAGCCACATCGCCCTGGCCTCCTGCCCATGCCCGATGCTCTGCATCGGTGGGCCGCCTGGCGTCGACTGCGTCGCCTGGCGACTCCGCTCACGCCGTGTCCCAGCCGTAGGCTGGACAGTGCGCCTGGCGGGCTGCGCCCGCTGCAACAGCGCTGCCAGCAGCAAATAGGCCTGCGCCAGGTCAAAATTGGCTCGCAGTTGGGTGGCAAGCTCAATGGCGAATTGCAAGTCGGCCAGGGCGCTGGCCTGGTTGCCAGCTGCTATAGCCGTCCGGGCGCGTTCGATAGTTGCGGTGGCTTGAAATTGACGGTAGTTCATTCGAAAGGTTGCCGCTACGGCATCATCAGCCCAAACAGCCGCGGCGGGAAAATCTTTTACGGTGCGGTATGCTCGGCACAACCCCAGGCGCACTTCCGCATTCAGGCCGGGGTCACCGGTTGTTTCGGCAATGGATCGGGCGTGCTGATACAACAACAGCATCGTCTCCAGAAAATCAGGCCCCGGTTCTACCAGTCCAGCGCGCAGACAGCAGGTGAACCCATCGCCGAGCGAGCCGGGGGCAACCACGCTTTCCATTTGATCAGCGATCTCACTGGCCAGATGGCGCTGGCCGGTGCTCCAATAGACCCAGGCGATGTCGGCGAGCGGGAACCAAAGTTCTTCACCCAAATTAAGAGCCATTGCCTGGGCAAGAGCTTCCTTACCGGCAGCCAGTGTCAGGTCAAACTGACCGCGCGGCCAGTAGATGTTGGTTGCCAGGCTGTGAAGGCATTTATAGAGCGCATATCGGTAATTTAGCTGGCGCGCCAGATCAATGGCCTGATGATAATAAACCTCCGCAGCATCCGGGTCGCCAAGCTCGGCGGCGCAGTTGCCCAGGATGCGTAGGGCATCGCAGCGCGCAAATGAATCAGTAGGCGCATCGCGCAGGACTTCATCCACCAGGGTCCGCGTTTGTGTATGCCGCCCCTGACGAAAGTGCAAGTGTGCAAGCCGGATGAGCGCGCTAAACACATCTTCCGGCGTCCCAGTTAGCCGCGCCTGCTGCAAGAACAGTTGAGCGCTCTGGATTGAAATGCCTCCAGAGCGGTCGAGTTCCGCTCCAATCCCATTGCGCGCCGCCGATGTATCATCCATCAAGCTAAACTATACCCATGAAAGTATCATCTCAAAAACTCGCAGTAACGGCTTGACCCGATGCCCGTCCCGATCAAGTAATGGTCCGCTACACTTCTCGTGGCAAGCGACACTGTGGTCCGCCGTCAGGCTCCGTTCAGCGGAAACGGTCGCCAACTGCGCCACGCTTCGTCTTGCGCGATGCGCCACACTTCTTGCTCGGCAGCCAACGCCAGATCGAATTGGCCGCGCGGCAGATAGACGCCCTGCCCCAGCCCGTGCAACGATCGCAGCTGCGCCAGCGGATAACCGATCAAGCGGCTGAGATTTGCGGCGCGATGAAAGAACGCCTCGGCTTCGATCAGCGAATGCGTCTCGGCGGCGCAGTTGCCCAGGATAATCAGCGCATCCATGTCGTGCCTGGAATCAGTGGGAGCGGTGTCGCGTGTTTGTTGGGCGTAGTCTTGTGCATCGACAGGGTGACCGGCGCGGAAATAAAAAATTCGCACCAGTGAGTTTGGACGCGCGTTGCACAAACCGGGTCGCGCGGGCTGCCTGGTCCGCGACCGTCGTCAACACGGTTGGGAGTGCCTGGCAAAGTTGAGAGACACTGATCATCGGACGCTCCTTGGAATGAAGGGGAAACTCCGATCATATCCAAAGGGCTTCCTGGCCCGATTCTTAGCTTGATGCGAATGGGTAAGGGTTTTCTATATACCCTTGCCCCAGCCGCCGGCGTGCTCAAGCTGCGCGCCACGGCCACGCGTGCGCCTATTCCAGGTTGCCCGCGCACCGCGCGGAAAAACCGATCAGAAAAACAGAGGCTTCGCGCAGAACCCCGTTCAAACATGGAAAGTTACCGGGCACACCGAAAACCGACGCCGCCGTCCCAGTTTTCGTAAGGGACGTCCGAGTAGCGATTGGACACTCGTGCGGAAGACCCAGGATAGCTCCAGGACCCGCCCCGTAACACATGAAAGTCGCCGGAAGTTGGCCCGGCTGGATTGCGGCGGGGCGCGGTAGCATAGTAGTTTTCATCGTACCAATCGGCCACCCATTCCCACACATTGCCGGCCATGTCCAATGCGCCATACGGACTAGCACCCGTCGGATAGTTCCCAACCGGAGTCGTACCTTCAAGCGCCTGGTTGTAGTTCAGCCGCGTCTGATCGGGCAGTTCATCGCCCCACGGATAAGTACGGCTATCTCCTGAGCCGGTCGAAGGACCGCGCGCGGCCTTCTCCCACTCCGCTTCGGTGGGCAGGCGCCGCCCGGCCCACTGACAATACGCCTGCGCGTCGTCCCAGCTTACCTGCACGACCGGATGATTAGCCAGGCCATTCAAGTTGCTGCTCGGCCCGCGCGGATGCTGCCAGTCGGTCCCTTTTGTGTCGTACCAAGCTTTGGTTGCCGCATCAAAGACCCAGCCGGAACCTTTCTTGTCGGCGTCGGTCTCATAGCCGGTGGCGTCGCTGAATTTCTTGAACAGGGCATTGGTTACTTCGGTTTGATCGATCCAGAAAGCGTCCAGATACACGGTGTGCTGCGGCTGCTCATCGGTGTCTATTGACGAATCCGAACCCATCTTGAAATCACCGGCGGGCACATAGAGCAAGGTCATGCCGTCTTTGTCTGAGACTTGTGTGGAACCAAGGCCAGGCGAAGGATCGGCGGTGGGCGGCGGTGTAACCGTTGAAGTAGGAATTGCTGTCGCCGTAGGAAGCCGGGTGGAAGTTGGAACGGGCGCGACCGTGACCGTTGGTGCGACCGTCGCCGCAAGCTTAGCAGGCGCGGGGGTAGCGGTAGGCGTGGGCGTACACGCACCAAAGGCCATCGCCAAAACGACCAGCAGCGTGACAGTGGTCAGCGCGCGATTCATGCCGTGATTCATTACTTCCCTCCACGGGCTTTTGGGGACTGGACAAACTCAACCCAATCGGAAAAGATACACATAGAAGATCAGCTGGCAATCACCTTCTTTTTAATTGAGTGACGATGGCCCATTC
>JADGRK010000037.1 GCA_017880985.1 Rhodoferax sp.
ATCTGCCTGATGGAGCAGCTGCCCTGGGAGCGCCTGCAAATCGCCATTGGGGCGGTCGCCGCGTCGCAGGCCGCCATCGATTGGACGGTGACCTATGTCAAAGAGCGCAAAGTGTTTGGCCAGCCGGTGGCGGCGTTTCAGAACACTCGCTTCACGTTGGCCGAGCTGCAAACCGAGGTCCAGGTAGCGCGCGTGTTTGTCGATAAATGCGCCGAGCTGCTGATGGCCAACAAACTCGACACGGCAACGGCCAGCATGGCCAAGTACTGGTGCAGCGATTTGCAGTGCAAGGTGATGGACGAGTGCGTGCAGCTGTTTGGCGGCTATGGCTATATGTGGGAATACCCGATCACCCGGGCCTACGCCGATGCCCGCGTGCAGCGCATCTACGGCGGCACCAACGAGATCATGAAAGAGGTGATTACGCGGGCGATGGGGCTGGGCCGGTAAGGGCCTCGATCTGGGCATCCTTCTCCAGCCACAGCTGATGCACCCACTTCTGATAGGCCTCGCGCACGGCCGGGTCACCGGCGTAATCGCCTTGCGCCAAGTGTTGAGGTACCGGCAAGGGGCGCACCCGAACGGTCACGTGTTTGAGCTTGCCCTTGAGAAATTGCCAGAAATCCGGCGCGCCATCGGGATAGACAATCGTCACATCCAGAATGGCCTGAAACTTGTCGCCCATGGCGTTCAGCGCCAATGCCATGCCACCGGCCTTCGGTTTGAGCAGATGCTTGTAAGGTGACTGTTGCCGCTGGTGTTTGGCCGGTGTGAAGCGCGTGCCTTCCAGAAAATTCATCACGCTGGTGGGAATCAGCGCAAATTTTTCGCAAGCCTGGCGCGTGGTGGCGTGGTCTTTGCCGCGCATTTGGGGGTGTTTTTTCAGGAACTCTTCGCTGTGGCGGCGCATGAACGGAAAATCCAGCGCCCACCAGGCCAGCCCCATGACGGGCACCCAGATCAGTTGCTGCTTGAGAAAGAACTTCAGCAAGGGGATACGCTGGTTGAACAAGTGTTGCAGCACCAGAATATCGACCCACGACTGGTGGTTGCAGTTGACCAGATACCAACTCCGGTAATTCAGACCGTCGATGCCCTGCACATCCCAGACTGTGCGCTGCGTCAGTCGCATCCAGCCACTGTTGCCGGCAATCCATGCTTCCGCGATGTGCAGCAAAATCGGGTCAATCAAGAGCCGCATTCTTTTGACCGGAATGATCAGCTTGAGCAGGGCAAAGAACAGCAGTATTGGCACCCAGAGCAATGCGTTGAGCGCCATCAGGACAGTGGCGATCAGACCGACCAGTGGCGCAGGCAAAAAATTAAGCATCGGTGTTCGGTCTCTGTAATCCCGCTGGGTCAATTTTCCACACAAGGGTTGGCATGGGGTGACGATAGCGTATTTTTGACCCCTTTTGGCCGCTTGCCGCAAAACCGTCGAGTACCCATTCAGGGGGCACTGCCAAGCGTAAAAACGTACACTTGCGGCTTGCTTCCCACTTGTGTCCTTTATGAACGCCCCGCTTGACGTCTCCTTTTTCGCGCGCGCCGCCAAGCCGCTGACCAGTTACCGCAAATACTGGGCGGCCCGTTTTGGCACGGCCCAATTCCTGCCCGTGAGTCGTGCCGAGATGGAGCTGTTGGGCTGGGATAGTTGCGACATCATTCTGGTCACCGGCGACGCGTATGTGGACCACCCCAGTTTTGGCATGGCGGTGATCGGCCGCATGCTCGAAGCGCAGGGCTTTCGGGTCGGCATCATCGCCCAGCCTGATTGGCAGAGCGCCGAGCCGTTCAAGGTGCTGGGCAAACCCAATCTGTTTTGGGGTGTGACGGCCGGCAACATGGATTCCATGATCAACCGCTACACGGCGGACCGCAAAATCCGTACCGACGATGCCTACACCCCGGGCGACGTGGCGGGCAAGCGGCCCGACCGCGCGGCCATTGTCTATAGCCAGCGCTGCCGTGAGGCGTTCAAGGATGTGCCGATTGTGTTGGGTGGCATCGAGGGCAGTCTGCGCCGCATTGCGCACTATGATTATTGGAGCGACAAGGTGCGCCGAAGCATTGTGGTGGATGCCAAGTGCGACCTGCTGCTGTATGGCAACGCCGAGCGCGCCATCGTCGAGATTGCCCACCGTCTGGCGGCACGCGAGCCGGTGGAAAAAATCACCGATGTGCGTGGCACCGTTTTTGTGCGCCGTCCGGATGATGAGTCTGCCAAAGGCTGGTTTGAGATTGATTCCACCAACGTGGATTCGCCCGGTCGGGTGGAGTCGCATGTCAACCCCTACATGACCACTTCAGAGCAGGCTGCAGGGCAGGGCAGCACGTGCGCAAAAGAAGATGGCCAGAAAAATGCTACTACAAATGTAGCTTCAAACGAAGGGTCCACGGTGGCTGCAGGCCTAAATGACCTGACACGTGAAGTGAACCCGGCGATCCGGCCACTGACCTTTATGCCTAACCCCGCCCTCTACGGCAAGGGCAGCCTCAAGGTGCCCCCGCGTGACCGCTCGGTGATTCGCCTGCCAAGCTACGAGCAGGTCAAAAGTGACCCGGTCTTGTACGCTCACGCCAGCCGGGTGCTGCACCTGGAGACCAACCCCGGCAATGCACGCGCGCTGGTGCAGGCGCACGGCGTTGGTGTCACCGCCCGGGACGTCTGGATCAACCCGCCGCCGATTCCACTCACCACGGCCGAAATGGACCTGGTGTTTGACTTACCCTATGCGCGCAGCCCGCATCCAAGCTATGCGGATGAGGCCGGCAGCCATGACGGTGCGACCAAGATCCCGGCCTGGGAGATGATTCGCTTCAGCGTCAACATCATGCGCGGCTGCTTTGGCGGCTGCACTTTTTGCTCGATCACCGAGCATGAAGGCCGCATTATCCAGAGCCGCTCTGAAGACTCGGTGATCAAAGAGATTGAAGAGATTCGCGACAAGGTCAAGGGCTTTACCGGCACCATCTCGGACCTGGGCGGGCCCACTGCCAACATGTACCGGCTGGGCTGCAAAAGCCCCGAGATCGAGGCGGCGTGCCGCAAACCGAGTTGCGTGTTTCCCGGTATTTGCCACAACCTGGGAACCGATCATCAACCCTTGATCAATATCTACCGCCGTGGCCGGGCCTTGAAGGGCATCAAGAAGATTTTGATTGGGTCGGGCGTGCGCTACGACCTGGCAGTCCTTAGTCCCGAGTACGTCAAAGAACTGGTGCAGCACCACGTGGGCGGCTACCTCAAGATCGCGCCAGAGCATACCGAGTCGGGGCCTTTGAACAAGATGATGAAGCCCGGCATCGGCACCTATGACAAGTTCAAGGCGCTGTTTGACAAGTTCACAGCTGAGGCTGGCAAAAAACAGTTTTTGATTCCGTATTTCATCGCCGCACACCCCGGCACCACCGATGAAGACATGATGAATTTGGCCATCTGGCTGAAGAAAAACGGCTTTCGCGCCGATCAGGTGCAAACCTTTTACCCCAGCCCCATGGCCACGGCTACGGCGATGTACCACACCGGCCGCAACCCGCTGCGCAAAGTGCACCGCCAGGTTGAGGGCGAAGACGAAACCGTGGATGTCGTGCGCGGTGACAAACGCCGACGCCTGCACAAAGCCTTTTTGCGCTACCACGACCCGAACAACTGGCCGCTGCTGCGTGAAGCGCTTAAAGCGATGGGCCGGGCCGACCTGATCGGCAACGGCAAACAGCATTTGATTCCCACGTTTCAGCCCATGACGGACGGCAGCTACACCAGTGCGCGGCGCAAGAACTCGACGACATCGACGACCCGGCCAGCCGCTTCCAGCAAGCTGCCGCAAGGGCGTTTGCTGACCCAGCACACCGGCTTGCCACCCCGCGATAGCGGTTCAACACGCCTCGGTGAGAAGACGACTCGAAAAGCACGATAGTAACCGCCCGGGGGCGCTTTTTATGACTCAGGCCGGCGGGGCACTCTGCAATTTGATGTTGGCTACCAATCCGCGGGAGGATGCGTTGCTGAGTGCGAAGGTGCCACCCATGCGAACAATGGTTCGCTCGACAATGGCCAGACCCAGTCCGGCGCCGTTGGCTGCGGTGCGAGCGGCTTCACCACGATAGAACGGCGTGGTCAGGTTGGACAGTTGTTCTTCCGAGACGCCCAAACCGTGGTCACGCACCCGCAGCAGCACCCATTTGCCGCGCGTCTTGGCGGCAATATCGATGACCGCCATGCCGGTGTCCACCGACTTGCCATAACGGCCGGCATTCTCCAGCAGGTTAGTGATGACGCGACCCAATTCAACGGCATCGGCGAGTACCAGCAGGCTGTCGGCCAGGTCGAGGTTGACTTGCATATCGGTGCGGTTGCGCAAGCCGTGCAGACAGGCATCAATAACCTCGCGCAAAGCGACCGTTTCCAGACTGACGTGATCGGGCCGCGCGTAATCGAGAAACTTGCCGATGATGGCGTCAAGTTGGGCGATGTCGGAGACCATGTCGGCCCGTGCTGTAACGTCATTGACGCTAAGTTCTGTCTCAAGGCGCAGGCGCGCCAGCGGCGTGCGCAAGTCGTGTGAAATGCCGGCCAGCATGATGGCGCGGTCTTGTTCGATCTTGGCAAGTTTTTGAGTCATCCGGTTAAAGCCGATATTCACCGCGCGTATTTCGCTGGTGGCCACGGTTTCATCGAGCGTACTGGCTTCAAAATCACCGTCGCGCACGCGGCTGGCGGCAAACGACAGTTGCTTCAAGGGCCGGTTGATCAGCCGGGCAATCTGCGCCGCACCGGCCAGTGACAGCGCGGCGGCGGTGATCAGCCAGATCAGCCAGGTGCGCCCGGCGGTTCGACTGAAGCGGGCACGGTCGGTCTGCATCCAGTAGCCGTCGCCGTCAATGGTGAACCCGACCCACAGACCTTCTTTCTGGTTGACACTGTTGGCCACCACCGTGCCGGGGCCGAGTCGGCTCTCAAGCTCGAGCGAGATCTGCCGACCCAGTGCGTCGGTATCAAAGGGCTCAAAAGTGTCGGTCGGCTCGCGCGGCACGATCCGAACGTCCTCCTGTTCGGTCATGGTTTTGATCAGCGAGACGCGATTGATGGCGTCAGCGTGAATCAGTGCAGCGCGGCTTAAGTTGACCAAAGACGCGATTTGCTGCGCCGTCTGGATGGCGCGCGGCTCGAATTCGAGTGCGCGCAGGGTTTGAAGCCAGGCCAGAATGCTGCCCACCAGCAGCAGGGCCAGCAGAAAAAAAGTACGCCAAAAAAGACTCAAGCCCAGACGCGAGCGCGATCGGCGACTCCTCAGTCCGGCCTTCAGCGGCATCGGGCTGGTGGCGTCGGACAGCGATACCTGGGTCTTGATCAATCTGTTCAACTCGCGCCGTCGGGTACAAAAACGTAGCCTATGCCCCAGACGGTCTGGATGTAGCGCGGCGCGGCGGCATCAACTTCAACCAATTTGCGCAAGCGCGAAACTTGCACATCCAGGCTACGGTCAAAGGGTTCGAACTCCCGGCCGCGTGCCAATTGGGCCAATTTCTCGCGCGACAGGGGCTGGCGCGGATGGCGCACCAGTGCCTTGAGCATGGCGAACTCGCCGGTGGTCAGGGGCAGGTCTTCATCATCTTTGCGCAGTGTGCGGGCACCGAGGTCAAAAACAAACGGGCCAAAAGTCACCACCTCGTTGTCGATTGAAGGTGAGCCGGGCGCTTCATGCGTCGGGCGCCGACGCAGAACGGCATGAATGCGGGCCAGCAGTTCGCGCGGGTTAAAGGGCTTTCCCAGGTAGTCGTCGGCACCGACCTCCAGACCGACGATGCGGTCCACATCTTCGCCTTTCGCCGTCAGCATGATGATCGGGGTGCGATCATTGGCAGCGCGCAGGCGCCGGCAAATCGACAAGCCGTCCTCGCCGGGCATCATCAAGTCGAGCACGATCAAATCGACCGGCTCGCGCAACAGGATGCGTGTCAGGGACTTGCCGTCTTCGGCTTGCAGCACCTCAAAACCCTCCTGCGTCAGGTAACGACGCAGCAGGTCGCGGATGCGGGCATCGTCATCACAGACCAAAATCTTGTCGTCGCGGTTGGGGATTTGACTCATAAGGCTCCGGTGAATTTGTAACAAACCCGATTTTGCAGGTTTTAAACCACGTTTTCGAAAATTTTTTGCAGGCTATGACAAGCTGTTACAAATGTTGCCCGGGCGGTGGGCCTGCGAAGGGACAATGCGCGCCCGGCCAGGCCATTTGGCGTTATGTTCCAACCATGAAACATCCTTTGTTTTTGTTGCTCCTGTTGGCCGTTGCGGTGGGCGCGTGGGCGCAGTCACCGGACAGTCGCGAAACCGTGCTCGAAAATCGTCGTGCCGAGTTGCGCTCGGCTTTGAAAGCATCGCGTGAGCGAGCGGTATCCGATCACGATAAAGCCGCAATCAACGCGGCGCTGGAGTCGCTCAAGCTGGCAGAGCGGCACTTGTCAGCGCAGGAACGTTCAGATCTCCGGCAGCAATTGCGCCAGCAACGCCAGGAGGCACGCGAATAAACAGGGTCGTAGGGCCGACTGAAGTCGGCCCCACAAGGAACGGAATCGCAGCCCGCTTGGTAGTTGTGATTTATAAGTATTTTAGGGCCATAGCCACCGTCCAGTATGCGTAAACAGCTATGCTATTTATAGCATTACTGGGCTGCCCAACCGCCATCCATGTTCCAGGCGACGCCGCGCACATTGTTGCCAGCGGGGGAGCAGAAGAATAGCGCGAGCGCACCCAGTTCCTCCGGCGTGGTGAATTGCAGCGAGGGCTCCTTTTCGCCCAGCAGTTGTCTGGTCGCTGCTTCATTGCTGATACCGCCGGTCGCCGCTTTGGCATCAACCTGCTTCTGCACCAGCGGTGTCAGCACCCAGCCCGGGCAAATGGCGTTGCAAGTGACGCCGGTGGTGGCGTTTTCCAGCGCTGTGACCTTGGTGAAACCGACCAAGCCGTGCTTGGCGGTCACGTAAGCGGATTTTTCGGCAGAAGCCACCAGGCCGTGGACCGAGGCGACATTGATGATGCGACCCCAGTTTGCTTTTTGCATGGCCGGCAGCGCGAGGCGGGTGGCGTGAAAAGCACTATTCAGGTTGATGGCGATGATGGCGTCCCAGCGTTCAATTGGGAAGTTCTCGATCCGTGCGACGTGCTGGATGCCGGCGTTATTGACCAGAATATCGACCCGGCCAAACTGGGCCGCAGCGTACTTCATCATGGCTTCAATCTCTACCGGCTTGCTCATATCGGCGCCGTGATAAGCCACTTTGACGCCCAGAGCCGCCACTTCGGCCTTCGGGCCTTCGACGTCACCAAAGCCGTTCAGAACGATGTTGGCACCCTGTTGCGCCAGCGCTTTGGCCAGCCCGAGGCCAATGCCGCTGGTGGATCCGGTGACGAGGGCGGTTTTGCCTTTTAGCATGCTGTTTCTCCGTAAATGGGTCGGGCACAATGTGATTGAATTAGGATGTCACGATTATGACGGCCTTGATCACAGCGATCTTGGCAAACCCCTATCTTCACCATGTCTGAACCTACGCTCAATTACGTCCTCTGTCCTGACGCCTCGGGCGGCCACCGCATGGCTTATTGGCAATGGGGCAACCCGAATGCCGGGCATGTCGTGCTCTGCGTGCATGGCCTGACGCGCCAGGGGCGTGACTTTGATGTGCTGGCGCAGGCACTGTGCGCGAAGGCAGGCGACACGATTCGGGTGGTCTGTCCGGACCTGGCCGGTCGCGGTAAAAGTGATTGGCTGAAAGACCCGATGGGCTATCAGATTCCCAACTACGCGGCCGATATGCTGGTTTTGTTGGCACAGCTTCAACCCACCACGCTGGACTGGCTGGGCACCAGCCTGGGTGGGTTGATCGGCATGGTGGTGGCGGGGCAGGCAGCGTTGCCGGCGTTCGCCAAAATTCGTCGTCTGGTGCTCAACGATGTCGGGCCGGTCATCGAGTGGCAGGCTTTGCAGCGCATTGGCCTTTATTTGGGTAATACGGGTCAGTTTGCGTCGGAACAAGAGGCGGCTGATGCTTTGTGGATGATTGCCAGCAGCTTTGGGCCGCACACGCCGGCACAGTGGCTGGCCTTGACGCGCCCCATGCTCAAGCCGCTCGTTGGCACGCCCGGCGCTCTGACGCTGCATTACGACCCGGCACTGGCGTTGCCATTTAGTGCCCTCACGCTGGAGTCTGCGGCGCAGGGCGAAGCCTTGCTGTGGCAGGCCTATGACCAGATCACCGCCCGCACCCTGTTGATTCGCGGTGCCGATTCTGATTTGCTCTCGGTCGCGACGGCACGGGCCATGACACAGCGCGGCCCCAAAGCACGCCTGGTGGAGTTTGCCGGCGTCGGCCATGCACCGACCTTCATTGCCGACGATCAGGTGCAAACCGTGTCGTCGTTCCTGCTTGAATAGATTGAGGATCAACCACGGATGAACAGTCTCTCAGCGGCGTCCCCGCCAGAACCGGCGCAAGCGCTGGCGCGCGCCCGTGCCTTTGCTGAGCCACTGCTGGCCCGCGAAACGCTGGACACTGGCGAGAACACGCTGGCGCATGCCGATGCGGTGGCGGCCATTCTCAAGATCATCGGCGGCTCCGAGGCGATGCAGGCCGCGAGCTACCTGGTCTATGCCTGCGACCACCTGAACAAGCCGCAGGAAGTGATCGCCAAGGCTTTTGGCGACAATTTGGCCGCGCTGGCCATTGAGACCACCAAGCTGATGCGGGTGCAGCGCCAGGCACAGCATGCGCAGGTGGCAAGTGCCCGGGCCGCCAGCGCCGTTGCGATGGCGCAAACGGTGGCCGCTCAAACTGAAAATGTACGCAAGATGCTGCTGGCGTTCTCGCGTGACCTGCGGGTGGTGATGCTGCGCCTGGCCTCACGCCTGCAAACGCTGCGCCATTTTGTGTCTTGCAAGCAGGTGCCGCCGGCCGGTCTGGCGAATGAAGCGCTGCAGGTATTTGCGCCGTTGGCCGATCGGCTGGGCATCTGGGAAATCAAGTGGGAGATGGAAGATCTGGCGTTTCGGTTTCTGGAGCCTGACAGCTATCGGCAGGTGGCTGACTTGCTGGCCGAAGAGCGCTCCGAGCGGGAGGCTGACATCGCCCATTTGCGCGCTCAGTTGCAGGCTGAGCTGCAAGCGAACGGGATCGTTGCCACGGTGCAGGGGCGACCCAAGCACATCTACAGCATTGTCAAAAAGATGCGTGGCAAGTCGCTCAATTTTGATCAGGTTTACGACATCCGCGCACTGCGTGTCGTGGTGGCGAGCATTCCCGATTGCTACGCCGTCTTGAGCTTGGTGCACAGCCAATTCACACCGATTACCGAAGAATTTGACGACTACATCGCCAAGCCCAAAGCCAATGGTTACCAGTCCTTGCACACGGTGGTGCGCGACGCAACCGGGCAAGCGATCGAGATACAAATCCGCACCCAGGCCATGCATGACCATGCCGAGCACGGCGTGGCCGCGCACTGGGCTTACAAGGAGGCGGGTGTCAAAGGCTATGCCGGAGTCTCGGCCAGTGGCGCTTATGAGGCCAAGATTGCCGTGCTGCGCCAATTGCTGGCGTGGGAGCGCGACCTGTCGGGCACGACGGCGCAAGCGGTCGGTCTTGATGATCGCATCTATGTTTTGACGCCTGATGCGGCGATTGTTGAATTGCCGCAGGGTGCGACTGCGGTGGACTTTGCCTACAGCGTGCACACCAACCTGGGGCACCGCTGCCGCGGCGCGCGCGTTGATGGCGTCATGGTGCCGCTCAACACACCACTCAAAAATGGGCAAACGGTCGAAGTCACGGTCGTCAAGGAAGGCGGCCCCTCGCGTGATTGGCTCAATCCCGAATTGGGCTACCTGGCCGGGCATCGGGCGCGTGCCAAAGTGCGTGCCTGGTTCAACGCACTGGCCCTGAATGAGACCGTGGCGAAAGGCCGCGAAGCGGTCGAAAAACTGCTACAGCGCGAAGGCAAGACCGCATTCAATCTCGAAGATCTGGCCGGCAAACTGGGTTTTAACTCGGCCGATGATCTGTTTGAGGTGGTCGGCAAAGACGAGTTTTCACTGCGCAATATCGAGATCGTGCTGCGCCCACCCGAGCCGGTGCTGTCTGACGATGAGCCGCTGCTGAAAAAGCCGCGCAGCAGCGTCAGTCCGGCCAAAGGGGGGGTGCTGGTGGTGGGGGTTGATTCGCTCATGACGCAATTAGCCAAGTGCTGCCGACCAGCGCCGCCGGATCCGATTCGTGGCTTTGTCACGCGCGGAAAAGGTGTCAGTGTGCACCGGGTTGACTGCTCCAACTTGCGGGAAATGATTGCCAAAAATGGTGAGCGGGTGATCGAGGTGCAGTGGGGGCAAAGCCAGGCTGCCGATGCAGCGGTCTATCCGGTGGACATTGCCATCCAGGCGGCTGACCGACAAGGACTGCTGCGCGATCTTTCCGAGGTATTTACCAAGGAAAAGATGAACGTGATTGGCGTGCAGACCCAGTCGATCAAGGGCACTGCCTGGATGACGTTTACGATCGAAGTGTCGGATGCGGTGCGTCTGCATAAGGTGCTGGCGGTGGTGGCAGAGTTGCCCGGCGTGCGCTCGGCGCGCAGAAAGTGATTCCTGTCATGACACCATCACCGACCCAGCACACCTTCCTCTGGCACGACTACGAGACTTTTGGTGCCAACACACGGCGCGACCGCCCAGCCCAGTTTGCGGCGATTCGTACCGATGCCGGGCTGAATCAAATCGGTGAGCCGAGCATGCTGTACTGCCAGCCAGCCAACGATTTTTTGCCTGATCCGCAGTCGTGCTTGATCACCGGCATCACGCCGCAAGAGTGTCTGGAAAAAGGAATTCCAGAGTACCAGTTTGCGGCCCAGATCGAGCAGGCCCTCAGTCAACCCGGTACCGTCGGCGTGGGCTACAACAGCATCCGCTTTGACGACGAGATCACGCGCTTCATGTTCTGGCGCAACCTGATCGACCCGTATGCGCGCGAATGGCAAAACGACTGCGGCCGCTGGGACCTGCTGGACGTGGTGCGCAGCGCCTACGCGCTGCGACCTGACGGCATCCAATGGCCGACCAAACCGGATGGCAAGCCCAGCTTCAAGCTGACTGACTTGACTGCTGCCAATGGCTTGCTGCATGAATCTGCCCACGATGCCTTGAGCGACGTGCGCGCCACCATCGCATTGGCGCGGTTGATCAAGACAACGCAACCCAAATTGTTTGACTTTTGCTTTGGCCTGCACAAAAAAGACCACGTCATGGCAGAGCTCGGGCTGCCCACAGCCAAGGCGCAGGCGAGGCCTTTTTTGCATATCTCGGGCATGTTTGCCCCCGAGCGCGGCTGTCTCGCCCTGATGTGGCCGCTGGCCATGCACCCGGGTAATAAAAATGAGTTGTTGGCGTGGGATTTGGCCCAGGACCCGAGTGAGCTGGCCAGCTTGAATGCCGAGCAGATTCGCCTGCGCCTGTTTACCAAGACTGATGATTTGCCTGCGGGGGTGACTCGCTTACCGGTCAAATCAGTGCATCTGAACAAATCACCGATGGTGATGCGAAACCTCAAAGTGCTCAGCCCGGCCATGGCGCAGCGCTGGGGGTTGGACTTGCCAGTACAGCTGCAGCACGCAGCGGTAGCGCGCGACTTGCCGGACATGAGCGCCATTTGGGCGCAGGTGTTTACCCGAGTGGACGCCGGGCCGATGGATGTGGATGAAGACCTGTATGGCGGCTTTGTCGGCAACTCGGATCGCCGCCGCTTGAACGACTTGCGCCAGCGCCAACCTGAAGAGCTTGCCAGCGCACGGCCAGCGTTCGACGATGCGCGCCTGGGCGAGTTGCTGTGGCGCTACCGGGCGCGCAATTTTCCGCACAGCCTGAGCGCTGACGAGTTGGCGCGTTGGGAAGCGCATCGTGCGGCGCGGCTATTTGAAGGCCAGGGTGGGGCACGCACGGTGGAGGCGCTGTCGGCCGAGATTGACCAATTGTCCGACGCGGCCAGTGAGCGCGATGAACAGATTTTGGGGGCGCTGTATGACTATGCCGAGCTGATCGCGCCGCAACGGCCATGATCCTAGTTAATCTCTTGCGGTTGCCGTTTGCTACTAAACAAATAGCTGCTTACGCAAGCAATGCGGGGGCTAGAGCCCGATTTGGCATATAAAATTCACTGCGTCCCAAAAATCCGGTCGCCGGCATCGCCGAGCCCGGGCAGGATGTAGCCGTGGCTGTTGAGTTGGCGGTCAATGGCGGCGGTGTAGATCGGCACATCCGGGTGCGCTTTGCGCAGCGTGGCAATGCCTTCGGGGCAGGTCAACAGGCAGAGAAATTTGATCGATTTGGGATGGGTCGCCTTGACGCGGTCAATCGCCGCCACTGCTGAGTTGCCGGTGGCCAGCATCGGGTCCACCACCACTACGTCGCGCTCCTGCATGTCTTTGGGCATCTTGAAGTAATACTCCACCGCCCGCAGCGTTTTGGGGTCCCGGTACAGACCAATGTGACCGACCCGCGCACCAGGCACCACCGTCAGCATGCCGTCCAGAATGCCGGTGCCGGCGCGCAGGATCGAGACCAGCACCAGTTTCTTGCCGTCAATCATCCTGGCGGTCATCTTCTCCAGCGGGGTCTCGATCTCCACGTCGACCTCAAAGGCGCGC
>JADGRK010000303.1 GCA_017880985.1 Rhodoferax sp.
ACGCTCGCCAACGGTCGGCTCTTTCAGGAAGAGATCGATTCATTGGAAGAGCTGGCCAAATTCCAGCCGATCTGGGTCGATCTGGAGTCGCCGACGCTGGAAGAAAAGCGCTGGATCAAACAGCACTACGGCTTGTCCATCCCGGAGGATGCGATGGACGAGGACATTGAAGAATCGGCCCGCTTTTACAAGGAAGACAACGGCGAGCTGCACATTCGCAGCGACTTCCTGGTGGCTGACGATGACGAACCCCACACCGTGCGGGTCGCCTTCATCCTGAACCTGGTCAACGATGAACTCAAGAGCAAAGGCGTGCTGTTTTCAATCCACGATGAGGACGTGCCGGTGTTTCGACTGCTGCGCATGCGCGCGCGCCGAGCCCCGGGCCTGATTGAAGACGCCAAAGAAGTCTTGCTCCGGCTTTTTGACGCCGATGCGGAATACTCGGCCGACACGCTGGAGGGTATTTACGATGAGCTTGAAAAAGTCAGCACCAAAGTGCTCTCCGCCGATGTGACTGACGCCATGGCGGGCGAGGTGCTGGGGGCGATTGCGCGCCATGAAGACATGAACGGGCGCATTCGCCGCAATGTGATGGACACGCGCCGCGCCGTCAGCTTCATGATGCGCAGCAAAATGCTCAACGGCGAACAATTTGAAGATGCACGACAAATTCTGCGCGATATCGACTCGCTTGATTCGCACACGGCGTTTCTCTTTGACAAGATCAACTTCTTGATGGACGCCACGGTTGGTTTCATCAACATCAACCAAAACAAGATCATCAAGATTTTCTCGGTTGCCAGTGTGGCACTGCTGCCACCCACACTGATTGCCAGCATCTACGGCATGAACTTCAAGTCCCTGCCAGAACTGGATTGGTCACTGGGCTACCCGTATGCGCTGGTACTGATGATGGCGAGCGCGCTGGTGCCGATGTGGTATTTCAGAAAACGCGGCTGGTTGAAGTAATGCGACGAAGCCAATCGGTTCGACATTGACCCTGCTCATTGACCCTGCTCAGGTGCCAAACAGACTGGCGATACGCTCCCGGGTCGGTCGCGTCACGACGCCTTTTTCCGTGATCAGGGCCGTCACCAGCTCGGCCGGTGTCACATCAAAGGCCGGGTTGCGAACCTGAACACCCGGCGCGGCCCACTGGCAGTTTCCAAATCCAGTCACCTCCTGGGCCGCTCGTTCTTCAATCGGAATAGCGGCACCGTCAGGAATAGTCAAATCGATGGTGGAGAGCGGGCAAGCCACATAAAACGGGATGCCGTGCCGCTGCGCCAATACAGCCACCATGTAAGTGCCAATCTTGTTGGCCACGTCGCCATTGGCGGCGACGCGATCGGTGCCGACCACGACCGCATCGATTTCACCCCGACTCATCAAGTGCCCGGCCATGCCATCGGTGATCAGCGTCACTGGGATTTTTTCTTGCACCATCTCCCAGGCGGTCAGCCGAGCGCCCTGTAGAAACGGCCGGGTTTCATCCGCGATCACCGAAATTCGCTTGCCTGCTTCCACCGCAGAGCGGATCACACCCAGCGCAGTGCCATGCCCGGCGGTTGCCAAGGCGCCCGCGTTGCAATGCGTCAGCACCCGGGCACCGTCGGCCAGAAGCACAGCGCCGTAGGCACTCAGGGCTCGATTGATGCGAACATCCTCGGCGGCTATTTCATGGGCCTGGGCGATCAAACAGTCAACAATTTCAGCCACTGTGCGCTGCTGGTTGGCCTGCCACACGCGACGCATTCGCTGCAGCGCCCAAAACAGATTCACCGCCGTTGGCCGACTCGCCGCCAGCACCTCAAAGCCGCGTTCCATGCCAGCCACAAATGCCTCGGGCGTTGCCTCTCGCAGGGCCAAAGACTCCAGTGCAACGCCATAGGCGGCGGCGCAGCCAATGGCAGGTGCGCCGCGAACCACCATCACCCGAATGCCATGTGCAACCTCGGCTGCCGAGCCGTAGCGTAAATACTCGAACCGTGCTGGCAACACCCGTTGATCGATCATCTCCAGGTGGCCATCGAGCCACCGCAATGTCTGGACCGTTTGATTGCCGTTCAACCCTCGATTTGTCATGCGTCAGCCACCAGATCAGACCCCGACAAAGCCGCCTTGTCCATCCCGGCTGGCTGCCTGCGGCCATAGCCTTGGAATTTCTTCAGGACCGCTTGCATCTGACGGCCCGAAAGAAGCTTGGGCTCACCCAGCTGCAACGCACTCCAGTACTGCTCACACAGCGACTCCACCTCCAGCGCCAGCGCCATGGCGTCGGTTAGATCAAACCCCAAAGCAATCATGCCGTGGTTGCCCAGCAGACAGGCCTTGCGGTTTTCAAGTGCTCGCAGGGCCAGATCAGAAAGCGCCTGGCTGCCAAAGATTGCATAAGGCGTACATCGGATCGAGTCACCGCCAGCCATCGCAATCATGTAGTGAAACGCCGGGATTTCCCGCTGCAGGCAGGCCAGCGAAGTGGCGTAGCGTGAATGCGTATGCACCACAGCGCCAATTTCTGCCCGCGCGGCGAGAATGTCGCGGTGAAACCGCCACTCGCTTGACGGCTTGCCTGACCCGACAATTGAGCCAGAATAATTCATCGCCACGATCTTCTCGGGCAACAGGTCTTCCGCCGCGACACCCGAGGGCGTGATCAAAAACGCTGCGCCACACCGCACCCCGATATTGCCGGAGGTGCCCCGGTTGAGGCCTTGTGCGGTCAAGCTGCGGGCTGCCACCACCATGGCGCGCCGCAGTTCCAGATCAGGCTCGTGCGGGTTTGCCAGAAGATCCGCCATCAGAGCCCCAGCACGCGGCCTGCCACGGCATCAAGACGCTGAACCCGCTCAGGATCTCGCGCCCCTGGCGCGGTGATCAAGGCATGCTCGAGCGCGCTGCGGCATGAGCAAGCTGGCGCTGTCATGTCGGTACGCAAACGGGGTGCCACTGATTTGACCAGGCTGCGTGCCTTGTTGGCATTGGCCAGCAGCACCTTGACGATCGCCTCCACGCTGACAGCATCATGGTCGGGGTGCCAGCAATCAAAATCGGTCACCATCGCGACTGCGGCGTAGCACAGCTCGGCTTCCCGTGCCAACTTGGCTTCCGGCATATTGGTCATGCCAATCACATCACAATTCCAGCTCTGGTAAAGCCTGGATTCGGCCAGACTGGAGAACTGCGGGCCTTCCATCACCAGGTAGGTGCCGCCACGAACATGCTCAATTCCTGACTCGCGTGCCGCCGCTTCAATGTGATCGCCAAGTCGCCTGCATACCGGGTGCGCCATCGAGACATGTGCCACCAGGCCGGTGCCAAAGAAGCTCTTTTCACGGGCAAAGGTTCGATCAATGAATTGATCAACAATCACAAACATGCCGGGCGGCAAATCTTCACGCAGGGAACCCACCGCACTGACTGAAACCAGGTCGGTCACACCCGCGCGTTTGAGCACATCAATGTTGGCGCGATAATTGATTTCAGACGGAGGAATGCGGTGCCCGCGACCGTGGCGCGGCAAAAATGCCAACGCCTGGCCGTCGAGTTCACCCAACAGAAGCGCATCCGATGGCTCGCCAAACGGCGAGTCAACCCGCTGCCAACGCTGGTTGACCAGCCCTTCTATGTCTTCAACACCGCTGCCACCAATGATGCCAAGAACCGGCTTTTGCATAGCGGTCGTCGAGTCGGTTATTTGTCGCGCAACTCGCGGCGCAAAATTTTGCCAACCGGGGTCTTTGGCAATTCCGTGCGGAATTCGATCACCTTGGGTTGCTTGTAGCCAGTCAGGTTTTCCTTGCAGTAGGCACGCACCTGGGCCTCGGTCA
>JADGRK010000304.1 GCA_017880985.1 Rhodoferax sp.
ATGGTGGCGTTGATTGGTGCCTCCGGTTCCGGCAAATCAACCTTGCTCAGGCACATGGCGGGTTTGATGGCAGGTGACAGCTCAGCGTCTGCATGGATTGAAATTCACGGCAAAACCGTGCAGAAAAATGGAAAAATAGCGAGTGACATCCGTCAGATAAGAGCCGGAGTCGGCTTCGTTTTTCAGCAGTTCAATCTGGTTAACAGGCTTCCCGTGATTGTCAATGTCCTGGCAGGCACCTTGCACCGGGTTCCCCTGTGGCGCAGCCTGCTGCGCTGTTTCACGCCTGCCGAGGTGGCACACGGCGTGGAGGCATTGAGGCGGGTTGGCATTGCAGAGTGTTGTACCCAACGCGCCTCGACCCTGTCGGGCGGCCAGCAGCAGCGCGCGGCCATCGCGCGTGCCATGGTGCAGGGTGCCAAAGTGATCCTGGCCGATGAGCCGATTGCGTCGCTTGATCCCGAATCCTCGCGCAAAGTCATGGACATTCTGGCACGCGTCAACCGCGAAGACAAATGCACTGTGGTGGTGTCGCTGCATCAGGTCAACGTGGCCCTGAAATACTGCCCGCGCACGGTTGCGCTGCACCATGGCCGTGTGGTCTATGACGGCCCATCGATCAATTTGACGCCCGCCTTGCTGCGCGAACTCTATGGTGCCGATGCCGATAACATCCTGGCGCTTGGCGACCATATCTCCAGCCTGCAAGACAGCAAACCTGCGGCTCCGCACCTGGTCTGGCCAACTCCACTGGCCTCGCTTACCCCGTTGGCCTGTGCGGCCTGAACTCAATTTAATTTATCCCCTGTCTGATCGTTTTAAAGGAAATACCATGATCAAAAAGCTACTCGTCAGCCTTGCTGGTGCCACCCTCCTGGCTACAAATCCCGTGGCAGCTCAAGAATTGAAGGAAATCAATTTCGGCATCATTTCGACCGAGTCGTCGCAGAACCTGAAGTCTGATTGGAAGCCGATTCTGGACAGCATGGCCAAAAAGACCGGCATGAAGGTCAACGCCTTTTTTGCTTCGGATTACGCCGGTATCATCGAAGGCATGCGCTTCAACAAGGTGCAAGTGGCCTGGTTTGGCAACAAGTCGGCCATGGAAGCCGTGGATCGCGCCAGCGGTGAGGTCTTTGCCCAGATGGTTAACGCCGATGGCTCAAAAGGCTACTACTCCCATCTGATCGTCAACAAGGACAGCTCGCTCAAGTCGCTCAGCGACGTGCTGGCACAGGGCAAGAACCTGTCCTTCGGCAACGGCGACCCCAACTCCACCTCCGGTTTCCTGGTGCCGAGCTATTACGTGTTTGCAGAAAACAAGATTGACCCCAAGACCTTCTTCAAGACGACACGCGGTGCCAACCATGAGTCCAATGCCATGGCGGTCGCCAACAAGCAGGTCGACGTGGCCACAAACAACAGTGAAAACCTGGAAAAGTTGAAAGAGCACCAGCCCGACAAGTTCAACAACATCCGCGTGATCTGGACTTCTCCGTTGATCCCGCTGGATCCACTGGTGATGCGCAAAGACCTGCCTGAAGTCACAAAAGCCAAAGTGCGCGACTTCTTCTACACCTATGGCCAAGGCGGTCAGGATGAAAAAGACGCGCTGATGAAGCTGTCCAAGCTGTCGGGCTTTAAAGCCTCGACCAACAACCAGCTGACACCGATTCGTCAACTGGAGTTGTTCAAGAGCCGCAACAAGGTGGAAGCCGATGCCGGCATGGCCGCCGACACCAAACAAGTCAAGCTGGCTCAGATCGACAAGCAGTTGGCCACACTGGCCATTGCCAAGTAATGCGATTGGCACCTCAAATCATGTCTTTGTCTCTTGAGGTGTCAGTATGAACGCCCCGGCCAGCATACCTACCATGGCGGGTGTGCTTGCGGTGCAAATTCCCCGCACCAGTTGGTACGGCTTGTTTGGTTGGGGCTTGCTGCTGGCCTCGCTGGCGGGCTCATGGCAAGGGGCCGACATGCGGCCGTTTGATCTGGTGCGCGATTCGGGCAACATGGCCACCTATGCGGGCGATTTCTTCCCGCCCAATTTCCATGATTGGCGCATCTATTTGCAGGAGATGATTGTCACGGTGCAAATTGCGCTCTGGGGCACGGCCTTGGCGGTCGTGTTTGCCGTGCCGTTGGGCTTGTTGTCATCCGCCAATATTGCGCCGTGGTGGATTTACCACCCCATTCGGCGTCTGATGGACGCGGCCCGTGCCATCAACGAGATGGTGTTTGCCATGCTGTTCATCGTGGCCGTGGGCCTCGGCCCTTTTGCTGGCGTGCTCGCCCTGTTTGTGCACACTACCGGCATCTTGTCCAAGTTGTTTTCGGAGGCGGTGGAGTCTATTGATGTCCAGCCTGTGGAGGGTATACGAGCCACCGGTGCCAATGCGCTGGAAGAGATCGTCTACGGCGTCATCCCGCAGGTCTTGCCCCTGTGGATTTCTTATTCACTTTATCGCTTCGAATCCAATGTGCGCTCGGCCTCCGTCGTCGGCATGGTCGGTGCCGGCGGTATTGGCGTCATTCTGTGGGACATCATGCGCAGCTTCCAGTACGCAGAAACCGGCGCCGTGATGATCATCATCATTGCCACGGTCACGGTCATTGACTTGATCTCTGCGCGGATTCGCAAGTCGCTGATTTAGCGCTGCTAGCTGGCACCAGTTGAGAGTAAACCGGCGGCAGTGACTGCCTGAGATGCAACTGGCGAAAGGCATGTTCAAGATAAATGGGAGCGTCTTTCCGTACACCACAATGGCACGGGAGCCTTCTTGGGCAGTCGCGATGATGCCGTCTAGCCTGTCGTTCGAGCCGACTGCCGTCGGCGGACCTCCGTCAGCGGCTCAACTTCAACGTTTGCCCTTCGTGTACAGCATCCGAACAATGATGATCGACGATTACGATTCGGTAATCGGGATGATGAAACAGACCCCGGGAGTGACATTCCGCGATGCTGATTCGCGTGAATCGACCGCGATGTATTTGGATCGCAACCCCGAACTCAGTTTCGTTGCAATAGCAGAGAAAAAACTAGTAGGCTGCATCATGTCTGGTCATGATGGGCGTCGTGGCTATCTACAACATCTTGTCGTGCATTCAGAGTTCAGGCGTCACGGTATTGCAAACTCTTTGGTGGAGCGTTGTCTCACAGCGCTCGAGAAACTAGGAATACGAAAGAGTCATATTGATGTTCTGAAGTCTAACGACACAGGCGCTGCTTATTGGGAGAGCCAAGGCTGGAAGCTACGCACAGATATTCACCGGTACTCTTTCGTGCAATCTGGTGGCAACAATGTTTGAGCACCTGTCAGAAGAGCAAGACCCGGAAACCAGCCAGGCCTCTCCGACAACTGGTTGCGGGTTTTGAATGACAAGACGGTGTGGGATTTGCCGATGATGAGCTATCCACCGAATTTGCGCCAACGGATGCTACCTGACCGGCGCTCAGTGACCGCGAGCTGGTGGATTTTGTGCAAAATGGGCGAGACAAAGCACGGCACGTTGCAGCGTGCCGTCAGAGAGCGGCCAAGTCAGGGAGCTTGGTCAACTGCGGCAGAAGTGGCGCAAGTTGATTATCGTATAGGCCAGGGTCTTGAAGGCATAGTGCACGGCACTGATGACCTCGTAGCGAACAAGCACGCGACGAAACTTGCCCTCCCATGCGAACACGCGCTCGATGGTGCGAAAGCGCTCCTTGAAGATGGCCGCACTGAACAAGCGTTTGGGTCCGCGCTTGGTGGTTTTCCTGGCTCGCGGGTTCTCGTTGATGTCGGGAGCCATGTCGCGATTGAAGATCGCTTTGCGGTT
>JADGRK010000305.1 GCA_017880985.1 Rhodoferax sp.
TGGCTATTCCACAAACAAGGTGGCCGGGCATTCCAGGTAGCCGCGCAGCAACTGAACAAACTCGGCGGCATGCATGCCATCAACGACCCGGTGGTCAAATGAGCTTGAGAGATTCATCATCTGGCGCGCCACCACCGCGCCGTTGCGGATCATGGGCCGCTCGACCATGCGGTTGGTGCCGACGATGGCCACCTCCGGGTGGTTGATGACCGGCGTGCTGACGATGCCGCCCAGCGCCCCCAGGCTGGTGATGGTGATGGTGGAGCCCGAAAGCGCCTCCCGCGTGGCTTTGCCACTGCGCGCGGCCTGCGCCAGGCGCAGCACCTCAGCGGCGCTGGCCCACAAATCCAGTGTTTCGGCGTGCCGCAGCACGGGCACCATCAGGCCGCCTTCGGTTTGCGTCGCCAGGCCCAAATGTACGGCCTGATAGCGGGTTACCACGGCCGCCTCGTCGTCGTACCGGGCGTTGATCTGCGGAAACTCGCGTACCGCCAGCACCACGGCGCGCATCAGGAACGGCAGCATCGTCAGGCGTCCGCGCTGTTTGCCATACTGGGTGTTCAGACGCGCCCGCAGGGCTTCCAACTCGGTGACATCGACTTCTTCGACGTAGCTGAAGTGCGGAATGCGGCGCTTGGCCTCCTGCATTTTTTGCGCAATTTTGCGGCGCAGACCGATCACGGGAATGACCTGTTCGGCATCGCGCATTGCGTAGCGCTGATCGGCCCCGGTGCCCGCGGGTGCGTGCCCGCCGCGTTCGGCTTGAGCCTCCAGATCGTCATGCGTGATGCGACCGGCCTGACCGGTGCCTTTGATGCTGCTCAGCTCAATGCCGAGTTCCCAGGCGCGCCGGCGCACGGCCGGGGCGGCAATCGGGCGGTCGTTGCCGGATGCCAATGCAGGAGGGCGCTGTGCCGGTGCCGGGACCGCTGGCGGTTTGCCGGGTAAGGACGAAGTCTGGGCAGCAGCAGGCACCGCCAGAGTCGCGGGTGTTGAAACAGGTGCCGGTGCAACTGCCGCTGCCTGAGCCATTGCAGGCGCAGCATCGCTCGTACCTTGGCCCACGCCTTGCACCTCAATCTGAATGATCTCGGTGCCGACCGCCACCACTTGCCCCACGCTGGCGTTGAGCGCCATCACAGTGCCGGCTACCGAGGATGGGATTTCGACGGTGGCCTTGTCGGTCATCACGTCAGCCAGAATCTGGTCCTCAGCCACGACGTCGCCGACCTTCACATGCCAGGCCACCAGTTCGACCTCGGCGATGCCTTCGCCAATGTCGGGCATTTTGATTGTTTGGGTTGCCATGTCAGGCCTCCATCACACGTTTGAATGCGGCCGCCACCCGCGCTGGCCCGGGAAAATAGGCCCACTCCTGGGCGTGCGGGTAGGGCGTGTCCCAGCCGGTCACGCGCTCAATCGGGGCTTCCAGGTGATAGAAGCAATGCTCCTGGATCAGCGCCGCAAGTTCAGCGCCCAGCCCGTTGGTGCGCGTGGCTTCATGCACGATGACGCAGCGGCCGGTCTTCTTGACCGAAGCCACCAGCGTGTCGAGGTCGAGCGGCCACAGGCTGCGCAGGTCAATCACTTCGGCATCCACGCCGCTTTCAAGTGCCGCGGCCGCGCTGACATGTACCATGGTGCCGTAGGTGATCACCGTCAGAGCACGCCCTGGCCGATGCACGGCGGCACTCTCCAGCGGCACGGTGTAATAACCCTCGGGCACGTTACCCAGCGGGTGTTTGGACCACGGTACCACCGGGCGCTCATGGTGGCCGTCAAACGGCCCGTTGTAGAGCCGTTTAGGCTCCAGAAAAATGACCGGATCGTTGTTTTCAATCGAGGCAATCAGCAGGCCCTTGGCATCATAGGGGTTGGACGGCATCACGGTGCGCAAGCCGCAGACCTGGGTGAACATCGCCTCCGGGCTCTGGCTGTGGGTTTGGCCGCCGTAGATGCCGCCACCGCAGGGCATGCGGATGGTGATCGGGCAGGTAAAGTCGCCCGCCGAGCGGTAGCGCAGGCGTGCCGCCTCAGACACGATCTGATCCGTGGCCGGGTAAAAATAATCGGCAAACTGGATTTCGACCACCGGGCGCAGACCGTAGGCGCCCATGCCCACGGCGGTGCCGACGATGCCGCCTTCCGAGATCGGCGCATCGAACACGCGCTGATTGCCGTACTTTTGCTGCAGCCCTTCGGTGCAGCGGAAGACGCCGCCGAAGTAGCCCACGTCCTGGCCATAGACGACCACGTTTGGGTCTCGCGCGAGCATCACATCCATCGCCGAGCGCAGCGCCTGGATCATCGTCATGGGGCTGCTGTTGGTCTTGTTGTCTTGCATGATCAGGCTCCCATTTCCTGGCGCTGGCGCATCAGGTGCGCGGGCATGTCCTGGTACACATCTTCAAACATGCTGGCCACGCTCTGGGTGTGGCCGTCGGCCAGCGTGCCGTATTTTTCAGCCTCTTTTTGCGCGGCGGCGACTTCAGCCTCGACCGCTTTTTTGGTGGCTTCGTGTTCAGCCTCTGACCAGGCACCCAGACCGATCAGATGTTTTTTCAGCCGCTCAATCGGGTCGCCCAGCGGAAAGCGGGCGGCGTCGTTGGCGGGGCGGTATTTGCTGGGGTCGTCTGAGGTGGAATGGGGCCCGGCACGGTAGGTCACCCACTCAATCAGGGTCGGGCCAAAGTTGCTGCGGGCGCGCTCCAGCGCCCATTTGGAGGCCGCATAGGCGGCCAGAAAGTCGTTGCCGTCGACGCGCAGCGAGGCAATGCCGCAGCCCGCGCCACGGGCCGCAAAGGTGGTGCCTTCGCCACCGGCAATCGCCTGAAAGGTGGAAATGGCCCATTGGTTGTTAACCACGTTGATGATGACCGGTGCGCGATAGACGTGGGCAAAGGTCAGGCCGGTGTGAAAGTCGGTCTCAGCGGTGGCGCCGTCGCCAATCCACGCCGAGGCCACTTTGTCGTCGCCCTTGATGGCCGATGCCATGGCCCAGCCCACCGCTTGAATCACTTGTGTGGCCAGGTTGCCCGAGATCGAGAAGAAGCCCTGCTTTTTGCTGGAATACATCACCGGGAGTTGGCGCCCTTTCATCGGGTCGCGCTCGTTGGAATAGAGCTGGCAGATCATGTCCACCATATTGTTGTCTTCGCGCGCCAGCAGCAGGCCTTGTTGACGGTAGGTGGGAAAGCACATGTCGCCCTCACCAATGGCCAGCGCGTGAGCGCAGGCAATCGCTTCTTCGCCCAGACACTGCATGTAGAACGACATCTTCTTCTGCCGCTGCGCGATCAGCATGCGGGCATCAAAGGCGCGCGTCAGCAACATGGCACGCATGCCGCGTTTGAGCAGTGCCACGTCGATCTCTGGCGCCCAGGGGCCAACGGCCTTTCCGTCATCGTCCAACACCCGGATCAGCGCAAAGGCGAGATCGTTGGTTTGGGCCGCGGCCACGTCAACCGGCGGGCGGCGCTTGGCGCCGGCAGCAGATAGCGGAAGGTAAGAAAAATCGGTGTCATGGCCGGGTCGTCCGGTCGGCTCCGGCACGTGCAGGTGCAGTGGTTTGCGCTGTGGCATGGGCTCGTCTCCTTGCAGGATTGTGTTCTGCATCAAGTTCCTGGGGCCGTCTCAGGAAGGGGCGGATAGCCCTTGGCCGAGCGGACAAAGCAGCAAGGTTTGCGGGATCGCCGCGTACCTTGCCTGGTGCTTGAGCATAACGGATTCTGAGGCCATTGCCTCAAGTTTTCTGTCAATGTTGGGGTGTCAAACAGATACCAGGCGCACAGTCCGGAAGTGGCTACGCACCGACGCC
>JADGRK010000306.1 GCA_017880985.1 Rhodoferax sp.
ATGGGGCTTCTATCAAAGCCGCTGCGAATGATGTCGTGCGTGCGCTCATTGGTATGCGTCATCCAGCATGACATTTGTCGCGGATGTTGTTCGGCTCGGCCCATGAAACTGAACACCGGCAGTACCGGGCTCATGCCGCCAGGCATGCCATCACCGGGCTGCTCCGTGCATTTGCTGAAATCAATCGAGCGACCGTCCAGGCGCGGCGGCGTGCCGGTTTTCAGGCGCCCCTGCGGCAATTTCAATTCTTTCAGGCGGGCACTCAAACTGACTGCCGGTGGATCTCCGGCACGGCCCGCGGAATAGTGGTTCAGGCCGATATGAATCTTGCCGTCCAGAAAGGTCCCGGCCGTCAGCACCACAGTCCGGGAACGAAACTTGATGCCGACCTGCGTTACTGCGCCCACCACACGATCACCCTCCACCATCAGGTCATCCACCGCCTGCTGAAACAGCCACAAATTCGGCTGATTTTCAAGACGACGCCGAATCGCCGCTTTGTACAAAATACGGTCCGCCTGGGCACGGGTGGCGCGCACGGCCGGGCCTTTGGAAGAGTTAAGAATCCGAAACTGGATGCCGCTCTCATCGGTGGCTGCCGCCATGGCACCCCCCAAAGCATCGACCTCTTTGACCAGATGGCCCTTGCCGATACCACCGATGGACGGATTGCAGCTCATTTGACCCAGGGTTTCAATGTTGTGGCTAAGCAGCAGGGTCCGGCAACCCATGCGGGCAGCGGCCAGCGCCGCCTCGGTTCCGGCATGGCCGCCGCCGACAACGATGACGTCGAAATTCTGTGGGTAAAGCATGACTGTGGATGAAGTTCAGGGCTGGAGATTTAAGGTGCGCCCCGCACACCATGGCTCAAGTAGCAATTTTACGGGAGCTCCAAAATTTGGTAATAATCAGGGACATGAAGCTTCTGGTCTTTGCGGCCAGTACCCGCCAAAATTCATTCAATCGGCAACTGGCTGTTACTGCAGCCGCGATCGCAAGGGATGCCGGCGCCGAGGTCACCCACCTAGAACTCGCGACCCTGGACATTCCGCTGTACAACGCCGACCTCGAAGCCCGGGGCACGCCACCGGACGTGATGAAGCTCAAGCAGCTGATGTTCGAGCACCCGGCCTGGATCATCTGCTCGCCTGAGTACAACGGCTGTTACACCGCCCTGCTCAAAACCGCCATCGACTGGGCCTCCAGCCCGGTCAAGGGCGATCCCGTGTGGAGCCAGGGCACTGAAGCCTTTGAAGGCAAGGTGGTCGGCTTGCTGAGCGCCTCCCCCGGCGACTTGGGCGGGTTGCGGTCCCTGAGCCGTTTGAACCCCCTGCTGCTCAACCTGCAGTGCTGGGTGGCACCCCGGCAGTTTGCACTGGGCAGTGCCGGGCAGGCCTTTGATGCGAATGGCATGTTGCAAAGCGAAGTCCACCGCCAAGGCGTGCAAGGTGTGGTCGATCAGGTGCTCTGGGCCAGCACCCGATTTAATGATTAAAAAGCCATCTGGCCCTCGTCAATCAAGCACACGTAGCTATTATTTTAATAGCATGTTCGAATTTCTGTAAAGCACTGGCCTGGCTGACTTGGCCGGAGTCGGCAACGCGGCCCGCCTGAACAGTTGGGACAGAGCTGACCCACTTCGTGTGGTTGCGGTCTGTCCCACAAGGTGGACCTCCAACATCCGACGATCAGTTGGGGACAGAGCTGACCCACTTCGTGTGGTTGCGGTCTGTCCCACAAGGTCTCAGAAGGGGTAATGGCGCGGCGTGGTCTGGATCGCGTCCCATCACCGACATCGCGCTGTCCTGGGCCTTCAGCAACCTGTCCCATTTCAGCCGGGTCTTCCGCGACCACACCGGCTGCAGTCCCAGCAAATGCAGGCTTTCAGCCGGAATCTGCAACGCGGACCGCCCAAACACCCATTAGGCCTAAGTCGGCAATCAGCCGACCTCGCCCCTTGCCTCCAGCGCAGCCAGCGACAGGATGTCGATGCGCCCGTAGCCCAGTGTCACCACCCCATCGCGCGCCAGCGCCTTCAACTCCTTGGACAGCGTTTGCCGGGTCACGCCCAGCATCATCGCCAGCGCTTCCTGTGACACCGGCACCACCAATCGGGAATCGCGGGCCAGGGTGACGTCCCCGCGGGCCAGTGCCAGCAAGCGGCGCGCCACGCGGGTGCTGGTGGAACGCAGCATGGCATCCTCCACCAAGCCGTATAACAGACGCACCCGGGTTGACAGCAGTACGCACATCGCGTGGGCAAATGGGGGGCTGCCCATCAGACCCTCAAACGCAGGCTGCCCCACCACCAGCACCTCGGCCGCTTGCAGCGCCGTCACATCGTGTGGCCGCGGCAGTCCGTCGAACAGGGACGTTTCACCAAACCAGTTGCCGGCCTCCATCACCGCCAGAATGCCTTCCTTGCCGTCTTCACGCAGGGTCGACACCTTGAGCGAGCCGCTCACCACACCAAAGAATCCACTGGGCGCATCCCCCTGCCGATACAGCATTTCACCCGCGCGCAGATTCAGCGGCTCACCGGCGGCCAGCAGACCCTGACGATTGTTCTCAGGCAAGCCGCCAAACCAGGGATTGGCCAACATGGTGGCAGGGATTTCGAGTTTGGAATGCACTCCTCATTTCCTCACGGTGAATACCCTTAATTGTCAACTTTTTGACAGTTGAACGTCAAGGCCGGGCTTACCCTTCCTCCTTGGATCTTCCAGCATCGTGCTGAACATAAGCGAGGCTGACCCAAGCTCGGCTCCCCTAAACCAATTGTTGAGAAAATACCTCATGAGCGCCACGCCCCCGCACAGCACCACACCTGTCGATCTGGTTCGCAACGAACTTGAAGCCACGCTCAAGCTGCAGCGCGCCGCCTACTTCGTCCACCCTATCCCCAGCTTTTCCGAGCGCAAGGCTGACCTGCTCAAACTGAAGGCTTTCATCCGTGACAACCGGGACGCCATCGTGGAGGCCATCAGCGCCGACTATGGCAACCGCTCGCGCCATGAGACCCTTTTCGCCGAGATTTTCAGTGTGATGGACGGCGTGGATCACACTCTCAAACACCTGAAACAATGGATGAAGCCGCAGCGCCGCAGCGTGGACTTGAAGAACTTCTTTGGCGCCAGCAACCGCGTCATACCACAGCCCTTGGGCATTGTGGGTGCCATCGTGCCCTGGAATTTCCCGATCAATCTCAGCTTCAGCGGCCTGATCGCCACCTTTGCCGCAGGCAACCGATCCATGGTGAAGATGTCGGAGCATTCCCGCCACCTGGCCAAACTACTGATTGAAAAATGCCC
Organism: Rhodoferax sp.; assembly: GCA_017880985.1. GTDB lineage: Bacteria > Pseudomonadota > Gammaproteobacteria > Burkholderiales > Burkholderiaceae_C > Rhodoferax. The sequence continues at coordinate 3,312 of JADGRK010000306.1, forward strand.
GGCCTATTTCCCCAGGGAAAAGCTCGCCTTCTTCGACGAAACCGGCGGCGTCGGCATCGAGTTTTCCAAGCTCAAATTTGACCACCTGCTGTTTACCGGCTCCGGGCTGACTGGCCGCGCCGTCATGGCCGCCGCCGCCCCCAATCTGTGCCCGGTGACACTGGAAATGGGTGGCAAATCTCCGGCCATCATCTGCGACGACTACCCCTTGAGAAAGGCGGCTGAGCGACTGCTATTTGTGAAGTACTTCAACGCGGGACAGATTTGCACCACCGTCGACCACCTGTACATCCCCACCGCCAAGGTAAGCGAATTTGCAGCCATGGCCAAAGAAATTGTGAGCGCGCGCTACCCCACACTGGAGACCCCTGACTACACCTCCATGATCGATGAGCGCTCATTCAACCGCGTGGTTGCCGCCATGGAAGAAGCGCAAGAACGTGGCGCCACCCTGGTGCAACTCGTTCCAGGCAAGAAGTGGGATAGCGCCA
>JADGRK010000307.1 GCA_017880985.1 Rhodoferax sp.
GCCAGCTCATACAAAGCGCCTTCGTCCATGCGCGTGCGCGGCTGATACTGGCCAGGCACCAGCTCGGTAAGCAGCAGCGACGACGGCAAACCGGGGTCGGCAAGCTGGCCCGTCAAAGCGTCGAAAATTGCGCCTTCATTCACTTTGGGTCCGAGCAAGGCTTCGAGGCCGCGGCCCAAACCTTTGGGTTTTTTGGTAACCATGATTTGCTTTCCTTGGATGCTTTTCAATTGCTATTGTTTATGTAGCTGCTTGCGAAATGCAGACGGGGGCTAGAGGCTAATTTTGCATAAATTTCGGAACAAGCACCGGGCTCGGGTCAGGCACCCTCTATCAAAGGCTTTCAATTCGCGTCACCATCTCCTGGGCAAAGGCGACAAACGCCTGCGCACCCTTGCTGGATGGATCAAACACCACTCCCGGCACACCGTAACTCGGTGCTTCAGCCAGCCGCACGTTACGCGGAATCACCGTGTTGAAGACCTTTTCACCAAAGTGCGCCTTGAGCTGCTCGCTGACCTGTTGCTGCAGCGTAATGCGCGGGTCAAACATGACGCGCAGCAGACCGATGATGGCCAGGTCCTTGTTCAGATTGGCGTGCACCTGCTTGATGGTGTTGACCAGGTCGGTGAGTCCCTCCAGGGCAAAGTACTCGCATTGCATCGGCACGATCACGCCGTGTGCGCAACACAGGCCATTGAGCGTCAGCATTGACAAGCTGGGGGGGCAATCAATCAGGATGAAGTCGTAGTCTTTTTCGACTTCGGCCAATGCCTGCTTAAGCCGTTTTTCGCGGCGCTCCAGGTCCACCATCTCGACCTCGGCCCCGGCCAACTCGCGGTTGGCACCCAAAATGTCGTAGCCACAACCGGCCTCCATCAGCTTGTCGCTGGTCACCCGCACTTCCGCCACGCTGGCCGACTCCAGCAGCACATCATAAATCGTGAGCGCCAACTTGCGCTTTTCTACGCCCGATCCCATCGTCGCATTGCCCTGCGGGTCCAGATCGACCATCAGCACACGTTGCCCCACTTTGGCCAGACCCGCAGCCAAATTGACTGTCGTCGTGGTTTTACCAACGCCGCCTTTTTGATTGGCAACACAGAAAATTTTGGCCATGGATTGCTTACCTGAAGTGGGCGAAAAACAGAACCGAAACCGGGTGTTTCACGTGAAACAGTTGCGAACGATTGATCAAGTCGGACTCAGCGCGACAGTGCCAGCTTGACGCCAAAGGCGAGCAGGAACAGACCAGCAAACTTTTCCAGAGTACGCGAGATCATCGGGTTGGCGCGCAAGCGCTCAGCCAGAAAGTGGGTTAGCAGCACCACCGTCAAGCCGTAGGCAAAGGTCAGTGTAGCGATGGTCACGGCCATGAAGGCAAACGTCACCAACCCCTGATGACGGGCCGGGTCCACAAACAGCGGGAAAAAAGCCATGTAAAACACAATTGCCTTGGGATTAAGCAGCGTAATGGCGAAAGCCTGGCGCAGATAGTGATGCGGTTTGATGTGCAAAATGGGAGCGGCACCCGGTTTGGCCAGCAGCATCTTGCCGCCCAGCCAGGCCAGATACGCCGCACCCAGCCATTGCACTGCGTAAAAAGCCGTCGGGTAAGCCGCCAGCAATGCCGCCACACCAGCCACCGCCAGCCACATCAATACCTGATCCCCGACGATGACGCCCAACGTCGCTGCCAAACCGCCCCGGATGCCACCCTTGCCGGTGGAGGTGATCAATGCCAGATTACCCGGGCCGGGAATCAGCAGAAAAATAAGAATGGCGGCGACGAAGGCAGCGTAATCGGCTATACCAAACATGATGGATTTCTTTCAGCGTGAACGTGTGAGTTTACGTTAGGTTTTGCTCATCCACACAATGCATCGCTCGGCGTTCAAGCCAGGAACCAACAATCGTTCCACGTGAAACACTTTGACCGTGTCGGGCAAAGCCGCAATCTCATCAGCCGGATGTTTGCCCTTCATGGCCAGCCAAACGCCCTGTTCAGCCAGAGCCTCGGATGACAGCCTGACAAAATCGGCCAGTGAAGAAAATGCGCGCGAACTGATAATGCCGTATTGCCCCGCCAGACGCTCGACCCGCGCATGCAGTCCGCGCAAGTTCGGCAGCTTCAAGGTGGCGGTGACCTGCCCAATGAAAGCCGCCTTTTTAGCCACCGCATCGACGCAGTCCACCGCCACATCCGGGCAACAAATTGCGATCACAACGCCCGGCAAACCGGCACCAGAACCGACGTCGAGCAATTTCATGGCTGGAATGTCATTCGGAGCGTCCGGATTCCCCGCGCCTTGAGCCGCCAACTGCCTTCGCAACGGCGCGATCACCGCCAGACTATCGAGCAGATGGTGCATCAACATCTCTGTCGGATCACGTACCGCCGTCAGGTTATAGACCTTGTTCCACTTTTGAATCAGCGCCTGATAATCCAGCAAACGAGTGACTTGTGTATCGTCCAACTCCAGCGCCAAGTCAGCCACCCCCTGACGCAATTCAGCTTCCAGAGGGCGCATCAGAGCCTTGCCCCGTCAGGCAAACCAGCCTCATTGACGGTAGAAACATCCAATTCAGAATCAGGTGACTGACCCTGATTGACAATGCCCTTGAACCTGTTTTTCTTCAAATGAACCAGCAGCAAGGAAATGGCGGCAGGCGTCATGCCAGACAGGCGCGATGCTTGGCCTAGCGTCTCGGGCCGGTGTTTGCTCAGCTTCTGCCGCGCTTCAATGCTGAGGGCGGATACTTGCATGTAATCCAGTTCTGGCGGCAGCTTGAGGCTTTCATAGTGCGCGGCACGGCCGACTTCCTCCTTCTGTCGCTCAATGTAGCCCGAGTATCTGGCTGCAATTTCCACCTGCTCAATGACCACCGTCGCGAAGCCTGCGTCTGCCGAAAGCGCCTGTCCGGTTCCACGTGAAACATTCGCATCCAGCTCCCGCGTGGCGTATTTCCCGTCGCTCAGTGACATCAACCCGGCATAGCTCACATCCGGGCGACGCAGTAAATCCGCCAAACTGTATTCGTGCTCAATCGCCGCGCCCAGCACCCGCTCCGCTTCCGCCGGGTCCAGATTCCTGGGGCTGACCCAGATCGAGCGCAGGCGCTCTGTTTCACGTGAAACAGCGTCACGCTTGCGGCTGAAAGCATCCCAGCGGGCATCATCCACCAGGCCCAGCTTGCGGCCCGTTTCGGTCAGACGCGCATCAGCATTGTCTTCGCGTAGTTGCAGCCGGAACTCGGCCCGACTGGTGAACATGCGGTAGGGCTCGGTCACACCTTTGGTAATCAAATCGTCCACCAGTACGCCAAGGTAGGCTTCATCCCGGCCCGGCACCCAAGTGTCTTGCGTCCACTGAGTCTGGGCTCCGGCCTGCAACGCGGCGTTGACCCCGGCAAACAGGCCCTGTGCCGCAGCCTCTTCATAGCCGGTGGTGCCATTGATTTGGCCAGCAAAGAACAGGCCGCCGACTGACTTGGTTTCAAAGCTGCTCTTGAGTTGCTGCGGGTCAAAGTAATCGTACTCAATCGCGTAACCGGGCCGCAGGATGTGGGCGTTTTCAAGCCCCGCCATGGAACGCACCAACGCATACTGAATGTCAAATGGCAGGCTGGTTGAAATGCCGTTGGGGTAATACTCATGGGTCGTCAGGCCTTCGGGCTCCAGAAAAATCTGGTGACTGTCCTTGTCGGCAAAGCGGTTGATCTTGTCCTCCACGCTCGGGCAATAGCGTGGTCCGACACCCTCAATCTGGCCGGTAAACATGGGGCTTCTATCAAAG
>JADGRK010000308.1 GCA_017880985.1 Rhodoferax sp.
CGCTGTCATGCGCCCGCATGGCGGTTTTCATGTCTTCAGTAACCCGTTCTTTGAGTGACATGGGTGAACTCCTTTTAAAGCGTTTTCAAATGGATGCGTTTTGACATAAAAGAAAGCCCACCTGAGCGTCCCCGGCGGGCTTTCTTTCTAATCAGTTGAGGACAGAGCTTGTTCACTTCGTGTAACTGCGGTCTGTCCCGCAAAGCTTCAGATTAGTACATTTTCTTGGGCAACTGCATGGCGCGAATGCGCTTGTAATTGCGTTTGACGGCGGCGGCCTTCTTGCGCTTGCGTTCGGCGGTCGGTTTCTCGTAGAACTCGCGTGCGCGCAAGTCAGTCAAAAGACCCAGCTTTTCAATGGTGCGCTTGAAGCGACGTAGCGCGACGTCAAAAGGTTCGTTTTCTTTGATTCGAATAGTGGTCATTAATCAATGGTATCCAAAAGATGCAGATTTACGTCAACGGAAGATCGGGCCATTTGACGAATATCGTGCGTGTTTTCCCCGCTAAAAATTGATCAGGCAGCGGGGCTGTGCCAGCAAAACGTTGAATTATAGCGGTGTTATGCGCAAATTCAACATTTTCAGGCTGAGTGACATATTGGGTGTTTCGAATCAGATATTCCCTGGGATAAACCGTTGGAATCAGGGCACTCAGCGCAGCGCACTCACGTCAGCGACCGCCAGCGCCGTCATGTTGACGACCCGCCTGACCGTCGATGATGGTGTGAGTACATGTGCCGTGGCCGCTGCGCCTAGCAGGATCGGCCCGACTGTGACACCGTTGCTACCGGTGACTTTGAGCACGTTGAACAGAATGTTGGCTGAGTCCAGATTGGGGCAGATCAGGATATTGGCCTCACCAGTCAGGGTGGTTTCCAGCAGGTTGGCGTGGCGGATGTCTTCCGACAGTGCGGCGTCGCCCTGCAACTCGCCATCGCATTCCACCTCCGGCGCCATGGCCTTGAAGAGATCGCGCGCCAGGCGCATTTTGCGGGCTGAAGCGCGACTCGACGAGCCATAGCTGGAGTGCGACAGAAACGCTACTTTGGGCGGCAGGCCAAAGCGGCGCACCTCTTGCGTTGCCATCAGCGCGATGCTGGCCAACTGCTCGGCATTGGGGTCTTCGTTGACAAAGGTGTCGGCGATAAAGAGCGTGTGTCTTTCGAGCATCAGCGCGTTCAGGGTCGCAAAGCCGGATGCCCCTTGCTTGAGGCCGACGACATCACGGATGTGGTCCAGGTGACTGTCAAAGCGTCCGTGCAGGCCGCACAGCAGGGCATCGGCATCGCCCAGTTTGAGCATCAGCGCGCCGATGGTGGTAGTGGATCGACGCACCGCCGCCTTGGCCGCCTCCGGGCTGACACCGCTGCGGCCCAGCAGGCTATGGTAGGTTTCCCAATATTGGTGAAAGCGTGGGTCATTCTCGGGGTTGACACAGTCCACGTCCTTGCCTAATTGGAGCCGCAGGCCGGCCTTGGCAATGCGTGCCTCGATCACGGCCGGGCGACCGATCAGGATCGGGCGGGCCAGGCCGCCCTCAAGCAGGATTTGCGCGGCACGCAGCACGCGCTCGTCTTCGCCCTCGGCGTAGGCCACGCGCTTGGTTGCATGCGCCGCCGACCGGGCCGCGTTGAACACCGGTTCCATTAACATGCCAGTGGAGTAAACAAAGCGCGACAGGCTCTGCCGGTAAGCATCCATGTCTTTGATCGGCCGGGTTGCCACACCGGAGGCCTCGGCAGCCAGCGCCACGGCCGGGGCGATGCGCAGGATCAGGCGGGAGTCAAACGGTTTGGGAATGATGAAATCGGTGCCAAAGGCAAGCTCCTGACCGGCATAGGCGTTGGCCACTTCTTCACTGATCTCGGCTTTGGCCAGGTCGGCAATTTCATGCACACAGGCCAGCTTCATCTCCTCGGTAATCTTGGTGGCGCCGCAGTCCAGCGCGCCGCGGAAGATATACGGGAAACACAGTACGTTATTGACCATGTTCGGGTAATCCGAGCGGCCGGTGGCAATGATGCAGTCGGGCCGCACCGCTTTGGCGAGTTCAGGACGGATTTCCGGCTCCGGGTTGGCGAGCGCCAGGATGATGGGGCGTGGCGCCATGGTTTTGACCATCTCTTGAGTCAACACGCCAGCGGCTGAACAACCCAGGAACACGTCGGCACCGTTGACCGCATCGGCCAGTGTGCGCAGTTCGGTGGACTGTGCGTAGCGTGCTTTCGACTCGTCATAGCCGCCGGGGCGGCCCTGGTAAACCACGCCTTTGGAGTCGCAGACGAAAATGTTCTTGCGCTGCAAGCCCAGGCCGACCATGACATTCAGGCAGGCCAGCGCCGCGGCACCAGCGCCCGAGACCGCAATGCGCACGCTTCCAATTGGCTTGCCCACCAGCTCCAGGCCATTGAGCAGGGCGGCGCTGCAGATGATGGCAGTGCCGTGCTGGTCGTCGTGGAAGACCGGGATGTTCATGCGCTCGCGCAGCTTCTCTTCGATATAGAAACACTCGGGCGCCTTGATGTCTTCCAGATTGATGCCGCCCAGCGTGGGCTCCATGGCAGCGATGATTTCTATCAGTTTGTCGGGGTCGTTTTCGGCCAGCTCAATGTCGAATACATCAATACCAGCGAATTTCTTGAACAGGCAACCTTTGCCTTCCATGACCGGCTTGCCCGCCAGCGGGCCGATGTTGCCCAAGCCCAGCACCGCCGTGCCGTTGGTGATGACGCCGACCAGGTTGCCGCGGCTGGTGTATTCATGCGCCAATGATGGATCGGCCTGAATGTCGAGGCAGGGATAAGCCACGCCGGGCGAGTAGGCCAGCGACAGGTCACGTTGATTGGACAGCGGCTTGGTGGCGTTGACCGAGATCTTGCCGTGTGTTGGCAAACGGTGGTAATCGCGCGCAGCGTCGCGCAGCGTTGTTTCGGCCGCGGAAAGTTCTTGGATCATGTTGTCTCCTTATGACGGTTGTGTGGCGTGACTTTAGCGCTAAAGTGACCGCTTTGACGCAGCAACGGTGCTGTTTTATCGCGGAACCTGAAAACAGCTTTCAATTAGTTCAGGACAGAGCTTGCCCATTTCATGGGGCTGCGGTCTGTCCCGCAACTTGTTAGAGTTGCCCCTCAGTCAGCGTGTGAAGCTGAAACAGTCCACTTTTGTGCCACAGCCAGGTCTCGGTGTAGCTGACCCGGCCCACGCGTACCGGTGCCGGATAGGGTGCGGCCAGACGAACCGTCTTCTCGATTTCTGCGATGACTTCAGGCGCGTGCTTCGGCGCCCTCAGCCAACTGGTGCGGATGACGCGGCCATGACCATCTATGTCAATTTGCAAAACGCCGACCGCGTATAGCATTGCCGGCAACTTTCCCTTGTAGATACGATGGGCGTATTTGCGGTAGAGATGATGGGCTGCATCGAGCCGGTAGGCACGCGCATTGGTGGCGTTGGAGACGTTCGGGCTTGGTATAGGCAGCGTCCGTGGCGCTATCACGATGGGCGCGGGCGCAGCAGGTTTGGGCATGGGTGGCGCTGGCGGCGGTAGCGCTGTGGCGGTACATCCAGCCAGAAACGCGGCCACACTGGCCAACAGGGTGCGGGAGCGTTCGGGCAGGGCGCTCAGGAATTTTGGGCGGAGATTCATGGCGGGTCTCGGGTTGGGAAATTTCTTGATAGGCGCCTACTGTGCCCGAAAAACAGTCTTTCGCGACATCAGGAACACTTAAGAAAGTAATGGTTTGTGACACCGACAAGCTTGCCCACAATGGCAATCCGCTGTCTTATGTCT
>JADGRK010000309.1 GCA_017880985.1 Rhodoferax sp.
TGAACGTGCCCGCATGGGCAAGCTCGACCCGGTGATTGGCCGCGACGATGAAATCCGTCGTGCCATTCAGGTGCTGCAGCGCCGCACCAAGAACAATCCGGTGCTGATTGGCGAGCCCGGTGTCGGCAAGACCGCCATTGTGGAAGGCCTGGCGCAGCGCATTGTGGCGGGCGAAGTGCCGGATTCGCTCAAGGGCAAGCGCGTCTTGTCGCTCGACATGGCGTCCCTGCTGGCGGGCGCCAAGTTTCGCGGTGAGTTTGAGGAACGCCTGAAAAACGTACTCAAGGATTTGGCCAAAGACGAAGGTCAGACCATCGTCTTCATCGACGAGTTGCACACCATGGTCGGTGCCGGCAAGGCTGAAGGCGCGATGGATGCCGGCAACATGCTCAAGCCGGCACTGGCGCGGGGCGAGTTGCATTGCGTCGGTGCCACCACGCTCGACGAGTACCGCAAATACATCGAAAAAGACGCCGCGCTGGAACGGCGGTTTCAGAAAATTCTGGTTGGCGAGCCGTCGGTGGAAGCCACCATTGCCATTCTGCGCGGTCTCAAGGAGCGCTACGAAAAGCACCACAATGTCGATATCACTGACCCGGCCATCGTGGCAGCCGCCGAGCTCAGCCACCGCTACATCACGGATCGGTTCCTGCCCGACAAGGCGATCGATCTGATCGACGAGGCCGCTTCCAAGGTCAAGATCGAGATGGACTCCAAACCGGAAGTGATGGACAAACTGGATCGCCGCCTGATCCAGCTGCAGATCGAGCGCGAAGCCGTCAAGAAGGAAAAGGACGAGGCGTCGCAAAAGCGCTACGAACTGATCAATGTTGAAATTGGCAAGCTGCAAAAGGAGATTGCCGATCTCGATGAAATCTGGAAAGCTGAAAAAGCCAGTGCCCAGGGCAGTGCGCATGTGCGCGAAGAAATCGAGAAGCTCAAGTTCCAGATCGAAGAGTTCACGCGCAAGGGCGATTTCAACAAGGTGGCTGAGCTGCAATACGGCAAGCTGCCTGAACTGGAAAAGCGCATGAAGGAAGTCCAGGCCAAAGAGGCGACACGCGGCGAGGGTGCCGCACCACGGCTCCTGCGCACGCAGGTGGGCGCCGAAGAAATTGCCGAAGTGGTGAGCCGTGCCACCGGTATTCCGGTCGCCAAAATGATGCAGGGCGAGCGCGACAAACTGCTGCTGATGGAAGACAAACTGCATCAGCGTGTGGTGGGCCAGGATGAAGCCATCAGCGCGGTGGCCAGCGCCATTCGCCGCTCACGGGCTGGCCTGTCGGACCCGAATCGGCCAACCGGAAGCTTTTTGTTCCTCGGCCCCACGGGAGTTGGTAAAACCGAACTTTGCAAGGCCCTGGCTGGCTTCTTGTTCGATAGCGAAGACCACCTGGTGCGCATCGACATGAGCGAGTTCATGGAGAAGCATTCGGTGGCGCGCCTGATTGGTGCGCCGCCCGGCTATGTTGGCTACGAGGAGGGCGGTTATCTCACGGAGGCGGTGCGGCGCAAACCCTACAGCGTGCTGTTGCTTGACGAGGTCGAAAAAGCCCATCCCGACGTGTTTAACGTGCTGTTGCAGGTGCTCGATGATGGCCGCCTGACCGACGGTCAGGGTCGTACTGTCGATTTCAAAAATACCGTGATTGTGATGACCAGCAACATTGGCTCGCAGATGATTCAGAGCATGGTTGGGCAAGACTATGAGGACATCAAGGATGCGGTTACTGATGAGCTCAAAAACCACTTTCGGCCCGAGTTTTTGAACCGCATTGATGAGACCGTGGTGTTCCACGCACTCGATGCTTCGCATATTGCTGAGATTGCAGGCATTCAGATTGGCGTGCTGAAACAGCGCTTGGCCAAGATGGAGCTGACGCTGCAAGTGTCTGCAGCGGCGCTGGCTGAGTTGGCCAAGGTCGGGTTCGATCCCTTGTTTGGTGCCCGGCCCTTGAAGCGTGCGATTCAGCAGCGGATTGAAAACCCGCTGTCGAAGCTGCTGCTGGAAGGCCGGTTTTTGCCCAAAGCGGTGATTGCGGTCGATGTGGACCCGATCCGCGCGCCGGGGCAGTTCAGCTTTTCATAGCTGCTGTTGTACGGCTGAGCTGGTTTGATTGACGTCAGTAGTTGTCCAGCACTGCGCCCTTGCTGGCGGTCGAGGCATTGAACGCAAATTTGGCCTGCACGCCGCGCGTATAGCGTGGTGCCGGTGCCGTCCAGGCGGCACGGCGTTTGGCAATTTCCGCATCGGTGACATTGAGTTGCAGCAGCAGTTGGTGTGCATCGATGGTGATGGAGTCGCCCTCATGGATGAAGGCAATGGTGCCACCGGCTGCCGCTTCGGGTGCCACGTGGCCGACCACCATGCCCCAGGTGCCGCCGGAGAAGCGGCCATCGGTAATCAGGCCGACCGATTCACCCAGGCCTTGCCCGACCAGTGCGCCGGTGGGCGCCAGCATTTCAGGCATACCCGGGCCGCCTTTGGGTCCCAGGTAGCGCAACACCATCACGTCCCCGGCGACGATCTTGTTCGCGAGAATCGCAGCCAGCGCAGATTGTTCGTCTTCAAACACGCGCGCCGGGCCGGTCATCACCGGGTTTTTCAGGCCGGTGATCTTGGCGACGCAGCCTTCAGGCGCCAGATTGCCTTTGAGAATCGCCAGGTGACCTTGCGCGTACATCGGGTTGGAGAGGGGCCGTATCACGTCCTGATCGGCGCGTGGCACGTCGGGAATGTCCTTGAGGGTCTCAGCCACCGTCTGGCCGGTGATGGTGATGCAGTCACCATGCAGCAGGCCGGCGCTGAGCAGGGTCTTCATGACTTGCGGAATGCCGCCCGCGCGGTGCAGGTCAACCGCCAGGTATTTGCCGCTCGGTTTCAGGTCGCATAGCACCGGTGTTTTTTGGCGTACGCGCTCAAAATCGTCAATCGACCACTCGACCCCGGCGGCGTGGGCAATCGCCAGGAAGTGCAGCACCGCATTGGTCGAGCCGCCAATGGCCATGACCACGGCGACCGCATTTTCAATCGATTTTCGGGTCACGATGTCACGCGGTTTCAGGTCATTCCTGATGGCCTCGATCAGCACTGTGGCCGATTCCTTGGCCGAGTTCACCTTCTCGTCATGCGGATTCGCCATGGTGCTGGAAAAAGGCAGGGAGATGCCCAGCGCCTCAAACGCCGAACTCATGGTGTTGGCGGTGTACATGCCGCCACACGAGCCGGGTCCGGGGATGGCGCGGCGTTCGATCTCCAGCAGGTCGGCGTCGCTCATGCGCCCGGCAGCGTTCTCGCCCACAGCTTCAAAAACGCTGACGATGTTGAGATCCTTGCCCTGGTAATGGCCCGGCAGAATGGTGCCGCCATAGACAAAAATGGCCGGTACATTGGCGCGCAGCATGCCCATCAGGCCGCCTGGCATATTCTTGTCGCAACCGCCGATGACCACCACGCCGTCCATCCACTGGCCCTGGACACAGGTTTCAATGCAATCGGAGATCACTTCGCGACTGACCAGGGAGTACTTCATGCCCTCGGTGCCCATGGACATGCCGTCCGAGATCGTGGGCGTGCCAAACACCTGCGCGTTGCCACCAGCTGCTTCGATCGCCGCAATCGCTGCATCGGCCAGCTTTTGCAGGCCGCTGTTGCAGGGTGTGATGGTGCTGTGGCCGTTGGCCACGCCGATCATGGGTTTTTTGAAGTCACTGCCCTCGTAACCCATGGCGTAGTACATGGAGCGATTCGGCGCCCGCGACTTGCCCTCGGTGATGTTTTTGCTGCGCGG
>JADGRK010000310.1 GCA_017880985.1 Rhodoferax sp.
TGGCATTGACTGGCTCCGGCCGGCGACCCTTGCACTGCCAATCCTGCGAACCGACAGCGCATTGGCGCTGCCGCTGCTGGGCCTGATGGTCACGGTGTGGGGCTTCTGGAATGCACGGCGCACCGCCGCCGTGCTGCAGGTTGATGTGCCGATTGCCAATTTGCCCGCCGCCCTGCACGGTTTCACTGTCGCGCAAATCAGCGATCTTCACATCGGTCCGACCATCAAGGGCCAGTACCTGCAACGCATCGTCGCGCGCGTCAACAGCCTGGGTGCGGACCTGGTGGCCATCACCGGTGATCTGGTGGACGGCAGCGTGCATGAGTTGCGCGACCAGGTGGCATCGTTGACGGGACTGACTTCCACCCACGGCACTTTTTTCGTCACCGGCAACCACGAGTATTACTCGGGGGCGCATGGCTGGATTGACGTCCTGCGCGGTCTGGGCGTGCGGGTGCTGATGAATGAGCATGTGCTCATCCACCACAGCACCGACAGCCAGGATCCGGAGCAAGCCATGATGGTGGTGGCCGGTGTCACCGACTTCAGCGCCCATCACTTTGACGAGAGCCACCGCAGTGACCCCCACTTGGCCATCGCTGACGCGCCGCCGCATGCCTTGTTCAAGCTGCTGCTGGCGCACCAGCCGCGCAGCGCAACCGCCGCGGCGCAGGCCGGCTTTGATTTGCAGCTGTCAGGCCACACGCACGGCGGCCAGTTCTGGCCCTGGAATCACTTCGTCAAGCTGCAGCAGCCGTTTACTGCGGGCTTGCACAAGCTGCAATCGCTGTGGGTCTATACCAGTCGGGGAACCGGTTACTGGGGCCCGCCCAAGCGCTTTGGCGCACCCTCGGAGATTACCCACTTGCGGCTGGTCCGGGCGTAAAAATCTGGCCAAATTCACCCCAGTCGACAGACCAAAATGACTGGACCAGATCCACCGTAGTAAAAAAGAAATTGGAACCCACTGGGTGTGCTGAAATAAATGGTCTAATTTCGCTTGTGTGCCAAACTATTTTTGGAATACGGATTGATCTGCGATCTGACAGATGATCAAAAATAATCTCAGGTTTAAAGTCAGTGCCTATCTGTTCGTCACTCTTTCGGTGGCGACCGTTTTGTCTGCGCTGCTTTTTCTCCAGTACCGGCAAGAGGACTTGCAGAGCGTGGTGGCGAGCCATGTCACGCAAATTGCTGATGTCGTCGTTGCCAGCACCCGCTACACGATGCTGCTGAACAAGCGTGACATCGCAGAAAAAATCATTGAGGACATTGGCAAGCAAAAGGGCATTGAGCGCCTCAGGGTGATCAGCAAGGACGGCATGATCATTCATTCGAATCGAAAATCAGAAGTCGGCCATTCGATTCAACAACAGGACGAGCCTTGTATTCGATGTCATCAAACGGCCGAGCCCCTGAAGCAGGTTACCGATGACAAAAGATGGGGAATATTTCAAAACGCGGCAGGGCACCGGGTTCTGACCAGCATGCACGCAATACGCAACGAGCCGACCTGTTCATCGGCATCGTGTCATGAGCATCCAGCCAGCCAGTCGGTGCTGGGTATCGTCGATATTGCCTATTCTCTCGAAGCGATAGACCAGTCCATGAACGAGCACATCCTGCATGTCGTTGGCATCGCATTTTCTATTATTCTTTTGTTGTCGGTCAGTGTTGCCTATCTGCTTCAGCGCATGATTTACCTGCCCCTGAAAGACCTGGAGGCGGGCGCCGGGAAGATTAGCTCCGGCCAGCTCGATCACACCATTCCCATACGCAGCGCGGATGAATTCGGCCGCGTTGCCGCTTCTTTCAACCACATGACAGCCGCCTTGAATCAATCCAGGGCAGAATTGAAAGAGCTGATACAAGTGCTCGAATCCAAAGTCGAAGAACGAACCAAAGAACTGCTGGCGGCCCGGGCCGAAGTTGCGCAAGGAGAAAAGCTGGCCTCGATCGGCGTGCTGGCAGCCGGCATTGCCCACGAGTTGAATAATCCCCTCACCGGCGTGCTGACCTTTACCTCACTGATGCGCAAGAAAGCGCAGGACGGTAGTGAGGACGCAGACGACCTGGACCTGGTGATTCGCGAGACCAAGCGCTGTGCCAGCATCATCCGGCGCCTGCTCGATTTCGCGCGGGAGAAGGTGCCAGTCAAGGGCTTTTTCAACCTGAATCAAGTGATTGAAGACACGGTGCGTTTTGTGGAGCGGCCGGCGTCGCTGCAACAGATTGAAATCACCTGCGATCTTGATCCCGCGTTGCCTCAGATATGGGGTGATGCCGACCTGCTCAAACAAGTCATCATGAATTTGCTGGTCAACGCCGAGCAAGCCATTGAGGGCAAGGGAAAAATCAGGATCGAAAGCCGCATGCATGTTGCCATTGACCCGGCCAAACCCGAGGCCGAATCCTTGCAGATGGTTGAGATTGCCATCACGGATACCGGTTGTGGCATTCCAGAGGCCAATCTGCAGCGAATTTTTGACCCGTTTTTCACGTCCAAGGAGGTCGGCAAGGGCACTGGTCTGGGTTTGTCTGTCAGTTATGGCATTGTCAAGGCCCACGGCGGGAAAATTCTTGTCGAAAGCGTCGTCGGAACAGGATCGACCTTTCGCGTCGTTCTGCCGATAACGCCGTTTGTTGGTGAAACCGAACATAACCCAGGTGAAAGAACCCCATGAGTGTCAGCATACTGATCGTTGATGACGAGGAAATTGTCATTCGGAGTTGTCGGCGCATATTCAGCGATAGCGTTTATGTTGTCGATTCTGCGCAGAGCGGCTTTGAAGCCCTGAAAAAAGTCGATGAAACCGGCTACGACGTTATTCTTCTGGACATCATGATGCCCAAGATGGATGGTCTTGAGGTGTTGCAACATGTCAAGGAGCGGCACCCGGACATTGATGTCATCATGATGACCGGGTTGTCCGAGATTCAGACGGCGGTCAAGGCTATGAAATTGGGCGCCTTTGATTACCTGTCGAAACCTTTCGATCCGGATGAACTCACGCATGTGGTGGATCGCGCACTGGAGCGGCGCCAATTGATGCAGGAGAACCGCAAACTCAAGACCGAAGTCAGCTCCAAGTACCGGTTTGAGAACATCATCGGATCGAGCCCGCCGATGCAGGCCGTCTTCGGCTTGATTGCCAAATGTGCCCCAACCAACAGCACCGTATTGATCACTGGAGAGAGCGGCACTGGCAAGGAAATGATTGCCCGTGCCATCCACTACAACAGCTTGCGCAAAGACCAGCCCTTTGTCACCGTCGATTGCAACACGCTCAGTCAGGATCTGTTGGAGAGTGAACTGTTTGGACACATCAAGGGTGCCTTTACCGGCGCTGTGGCCAACAAGCGCGGGATGTTCGATATTGCCAACAATGGCACCCTGTTTCTGGATGAATTTGGCAATATTCCACTTTCAACCCAGGCCAAACTGCTGCGGGTTATTCAGGAACATGAATTTCGGGCGGTTGGCAATACCAACACGCAAAAAACCAATGTCAGACTGATCACCGCAACCAACAGGGACCTCAAGGCGATGGTGCGTGAGGGCACCTTCCGCGAAGATCTCTATTACCGCATCAATGTCTTTCCGATTCACTCGCCAGCCCTGAGAGAGCGCCGCGATGATATCCCGGCACTGGCTTTTCACTTCCTCAAGATTTTCTGCAACGAACTTGACAAGCCGGTGTCCGAGATTTCCGATGGCGCCATGAGCTTGCTGATGAACTATGGCTGGCCAGGTAACGTGCGGGAGCTCGAAAACACGATGCAACGGGC
>JADGRK010000311.1 GCA_017880985.1 Rhodoferax sp.
AATATTGCTCGATCGTCTCCGGAGCGGTGGTGGGAAGAATAAGGACCGCGAGCTGACTGCCTTTCCTCGCTTCAAACGCTTGCAGGGTCTGCTCCAAGGCAGCCTTTTGCCCTGCGCTGAGCGTGGCAGTCTGGTCGGTGACGCGTCCGGTCAGAGGCGGGACCGGGACCTGTGCGCCAGCTACGAAAGACCAGCCTAACGCGAACGCAAGCAATGACGCTCTTGCCGCGTTCATCGCCGTCACTTGGCGGCTCCCTGAGCCTCGCCTTGGGGTTTGGCCGTCGCCGGGCCGAAATCTACTTTAGGAGGCTTGGCAATTTCCCTTTCGTTGTCGACCGCGAAGTTCGACTTCGCTTTATATCCGAACGCCATCGCCGTCAGATTGGAGGGGAAAGAGCGCACCGTCACGTTGTATTCCTGCACCGACTTGATGTAGCGGTTGCGCGCAACCGCAATGCGGTTTTCGGTGCCCTCCAGTTGCGCCTGCAGATCGCGGAAGTTGGCGTCGGACTTCAACTGCGGATAGTTCTCGGACACCACCAGCAACCTGGACAG
Organism: Rhodoferax sp.; assembly: GCA_017880985.1. Classification (GTDB taxonomy): domain Bacteria; phylum Pseudomonadota; class Gammaproteobacteria; order Burkholderiales; family Burkholderiaceae_C; genus Rhodoferax. The sequence goes on from JADGRK010000311.1 coordinate 556, forward strand.
GGCGCCTGACAGCTCTCCCTGAGCGGCCTGGAACTTGGCAAACGCCTCGGGGCTGTTGATCAGCTCCGGAGTCGCCTGGATGCTGCCGACTTTGGCGCGGGCGTTGGTGACGCCAAGCAACACCTCCTTTTCCTGGGCGGCGAAACCCTTTACGGTGTTTACCAGGTTGGGCACCAGGTCCGCACGGCGTTGGTACTGATTCAGTACCTCGGACCAGCTCGCTTTAATCTGTTCGTCGCTGCTCTGTAAGGTGTTGTAGCCGCAACCGGCAAGGCTTAACGTAACCAAGGCTGCCAGGGCTGCCAATAATTTGCGCATCGTATTCGCTCCTCAATCAAACACAAAATTAAAGTCTGCGGCTACTTGGCGGGCATCGACTCCTTTGCCTGATCGTGCTGCATCATCTGCTCCATCATCATCTGCATCATGTCCATGCGTTTTTCCATCATTTCATGGTGCTGCATCATGTCGCCGCCTGCCGCGTGTTTATGGCCGCCCTTTGCCGTGCCGCCGCGCTGGTCGCTGCCCATCGCCATCGGGCCGCCCATGCCGCGCATCGTCTTCATGCATTCCTGCATGGTCTGCATGTGCTCCTGCATCAGCTTCTGGCGTTCCGTCGGGTCGCTTGTCGCCCGGATTTTTTCCATCTGCTGCTGCATCGTCTTCATGTTCTCCTGCATCTGGGACATGTGTTTGTCCATGTCCATGCTCATCGCCGGCTTGTCGTGCACGTGCTTGTCCTGCGCCGAGACGACAGGCGCCGCCAGGACGCAGGCAACGATTGCGGAAATCAGTATTGGGGTCTTCATAGTGATCTTTCCTCTAGGATTGAATGAATTCATGTTTGCGTTACTGGGAACTACTGGTAGCCAAGGCTTGCCGCGAGCACAAGGCAGCACGTCCGCGACGGCCTGCCGTGGCTTCCGGCGGTCCGGCTGCCGGCCTTACTTTTTTCCGGAGATGGCCGAGAAAAGCGCGACGCCTAGCACGACGACAAGCAAGGTCGGAAGCCACATCCAGCTGATTCCGCCCATGCTACCGCTCCCCATCATCCCGCCACTGAACATGGTCCCGGTCGCCATTCCGCCACCGAAGAGCAGCAGCAGCAAGACTGCGACGACTAACGCGATGATTAGGGCTGTTTTGCTTGTATCATTCATGATATGAGTATCCTTTATGAGGGTAAGTTTGAAGCCCGATTCCCCGGTAGATTGGCTGGCGCAATAGAGATGATTTGCAACGCCGCTCTCCGGTTACGCCGCCGGCCCGGGTATTCCCTGGTGGAATCCGCAGCGCCAATTGCGAGACTATCTTTATAGACGGAAGCTTCCTTACCGTCCGTACGCCAACGCACAGAATGCCCTTATGGCCTGTCGTTGCGCCAGGTTCACAAACTGACGCGATTGGGCCGCAACGCGTTCGCGACCACGGACACCGGGCTCAGCGCCCAGTGGGTTGAGACGTTTCTATCAATAGGCTTTTGCCACCGCATCGTCGACCAGTTTCTTCAACTGCTCGTAGCCGAAGTCCGGCAGGGGCCGGCCGTTTACGAAGAATTCCGGGGTCATGGTGACATTGAGCGCCTTGGCATCGGCCAGATCCTGCGCCATGACGCGATCGATCTCCGGCGCGTACATGTCGCGCTTGATCCGCTCCAGATCCAGGCCCAGGTTCCCCAGTTGCGGCCACAGGAATTCCACCTCTGCCTTGTGGTTCGGCGCCCAATAAGCCTGAGAGGCGAGGACGGCTTCCAGTGTTTGCCAGAATTTGTCCTGTTTGCGCGCGGCCTCGAGAATCCTCACCACGTTGTCCGATCCGGCGTGGAAAGGCGCGTAGCGCAGGGAGAGGCGTATCTTGTCGCGATTTGCCTTCATCAGATCCTTGACCAAGGGATAGAACTCGCGGCAAGTCCCGCATGCCGGATCGAAAAACTCGACGATATGCACCTTCGCTTCCGCCGGGCCGAGCTTGGGCGCATGCTCGCGCGCGAGAAACACCTGGTTCTGCTCAGCCACTTTCGCCGATTTATCGAGCTTTTCGCTTTTGTATAGGTACGCGCCGAGCAGAAAAACGAGCAGCAGTACGATTGCAGAAACAATGAACACGGGTTTTTTCATTTGGACGCCTTGAAGTGAGTCGATATAAGCAGCAAGCCGATGAGAGAAAAGGCGATTAGCGAAAGCGAGGGTATGGTCAGAAAACCGAACCACTCGATTGGCTGGTCCTTGCACGGAATACCTTGCGCGCAGGGCCTGATATTTTCCGGAACGATGCCCGCGACGACGAGCACATGAAACAATGCGATCATCCAGCCGACCACGGTGAGGGGAAGGGCATAGCGCACGAGCCTGGTGTCGAAGGGAAACAGTCCGGCAGCCAGGATGAAAACCAGCGGGAACATGAAAATACGCTGGTACCAGCACAACACGCAGGGAGCGATGTCCATGACCTGGCTGAGGAACAGGGCACCCAGGGTGGACGCGCTGGCGATGAGCCAGGCAAGGAATACCAGGGTCCATGCGCCGTCTGGTGAAGCATCCTGCCGTTCGGGCGCGCTGGCGTTCATGTATCCGTATCCTGGAGTCAATGGTTGAATTGCCCACCAGCATAGCGGAACCTTTCAAACCAGGAATGGCTTGGGTTTGAATCCCTTGCTGGCAAGCAGCATTTTGCTTGCCGGCGACTAACAAATAGCTGACAGCGGCATTACAAGTTTGTAATCTTCGGAAACAGGCGGCCAGTCGCGTGCACAATTGGCGTGCGCGGCCACCGCGACAAGGAAAAGCGATGAAAATCCTGATTGTCGAAGACGAGCAAAAGACCGGCGACTATCTGAAGCAGGGCCTGTCCGAGGCCGGCTTCGTGGCGGACCTGGCGCGCGACGGCGTCGACGGCTTGCACTTGGCGCTGACCGACGAATACGATCTGGTGGTGCTCGATGTCATGCTGCCAAGACTCGACGGATGGCAGGTGCTGCGGGAGATCCGGCAGAAGGGCAAGCACCTGCCCGTGCTGTTCCTGACCGCGCGCGATCAGGTCGAGGACCGGGTAAAGGGACTGGAATTCGGCGCGGACGATTACTTGGTCAAGCCTTTCGCGTTCTCGGAACTGCTGGCGCGGGTGCACGCGCTGTTGCGCCGGGGCAGGACCAACGAACCGGAGTTGTTGCAGGTTGCCGACCTGGAACTGGATCTCCT
>JADGRK010000038.1 GCA_017880985.1 Rhodoferax sp.
GTCATTTTTTACCGCTTTGCTGGTAACGGGTGCGCTGGTCTCCAATGTGGCGGGTCGCTGGTGGCTTGCGCAGTGGGACCACTTGTTTGCCCATATCCCGGTGTTCAAGTCGATTTACAACAGTGTCAAAAAAGTGTCGGACACGCTTTTCTCGAGTAATGGCAACGCGTTTCGCACGGCGATGCTGGTTCAGTACCCCCGAGCGGGTGCCTGGACCATCGCTTTTCAGACCGGTTCGCCCAGCGGCGAGGTCGCGGCCCATCTGGGTGCTGATTTTGTCAGTGTTTATGTGCCCACCACACCGAACCCGACCAGTGGATTCTTCCTGCTGCTGCCACGCTCTGAAGTGATTGAATTGCAGATGAGCGTGGACGAGGCGCTGACTTACGTTATTTCCATGGGATCCGTGCCGCCGTCAGCGACGGTTCGCCTGACTCCCAAATAAGTTCCATTTTCTTGATAACCTGTGCCGCCTCACGAGGCGGGTTCTGAAAGCTGTTTATGGCCATGCGCTCCCATTATTGCGGTCTTGTGACCGAAGCCCTGTTGGGCCAAAACGTGACCCTGTGCGGTTGGGTCAATCGTCGTCGCGATCATGGCGGCGTGATTTTTGTTGATGTTCGGGACCGCGAAGGTTACGTGCAGGTGGTGTGCGACCCGGATCGGGCTGACATGTTTAAAGTGGCTGAGGGTTTGCGCAACGAGTTCTGCATTCAGGTCAAAGGACTGGTTCGACCGCGCCCCGATGGCACGGTCAATGAGAACCTGAAAAGCGGCAAGATCGAGCTGTTGTGCCATGAGTTGACGGTTCTCAACCCGTCTGTTACGCCCCCGTTCCAGCTTGACGATGAGAACCTGAGCGAGACCACACGCCTGACCCACCGCGTGCTGGACCTGCGTCGCCCTTATATGCAAAACAACCTGATGCTGCGTTACCGGGTGGCCATGGAAGTGCGCAAGTTTCTCGATGCCAACGGGTTCATAGATATCGAGACTCCGATGCTGGGCAAATCCACGCCTGAGGGCGCACGCGATTACCTGGTGCCCAGCCGGGTTCATGCCGGCCATTTTTTTGCACTGCCACAAAGCCCCCAGTTGTTCAAGCAATTGTTGATGGTTGCTGGTTTTGACCGCTACTACCAGATCACCAAGTGCTTCCGCGACGAAGATTTGCGTGCCGATCGTCAGCCCGAATTCACGCAGATTGATATTGAAACCTCGTTTCTGAGCGAGCAGGACATTCGGGACTTGTCTCAGGACATGATCACCAGGGTTTTCAAAACTACCCTGGGTGTCGATTTGGGCGAATTTCCGGTGATGACGTTTCAGGAAGCGGCGCACCGTTATGGCTCGGACAAGCCTGACTTGCGGGTCAAGCTCGAATTCAGTGAACTGACCGACGTCATGACGGACGTGGATTTCAAGGTGTTCTCGGGTGCTGCCACCATGAAGGGTGGCCGGGTGGTGGGTCTGCGCATCCCGGGTGGTGCACGGGAGAGCGGTGGTTTGACTCGTGGTGAGATCGATGCTTACGCTGAGTTTGTGAAAATTTACGGAGCCAAGGGCCTGGCTTACATCAAGGTCAATGATCTGGCCAAGGGACCGGGCGACAAGGCTCTTCGGTGGCCAGGTCTGCAGTCGCCGATTGTCAAAAACATTCACGACAAAGCGATTGCCGAAGTGCTGGCGCGCACCCAGGCGCAGAACGGCGACCTGATCTTCTTTGGCGCGGATAAAAGCAAAATTGTCAACGACGCAATGGGTGCCCTGCGCATCAAGATTGGGCAAAGCGAGTTTGGCAAGAAGAATGGCTTGTTTGAGAGCGGCTGGCGCCCGTTGTGGGTGGTCGATTTCCCCATGTTCGAGTTCGACGAGGAATCACAACGCTACAGCGCCGTACATCATCCCTTTACGGCACCCAAAGAAGGCCACGAAGACTGGATGGTCACGGCCCCAGAGAAATGCATCTCGCAGGGCTACGACATGGTGCTCAACGGCTGGGAGATGGGCGGCGGCTCGGTGCGGATCCACCGCGCCGACGTGCAGCAAAAAGTATTTGATGCCCTGAAGATCACGCCTGAAGAGGCGCAAGACAAATTTGGTTTCTTGCTGGATGCCCTGCAATACGGCGCACCGCCCCACGGCGGCCTGGCCTTTGGCCTGGACCGCATCATCACATTGATGACCGGTGCCGAGTCGATCCGCGACGTGATCGCTTTTCCCAAGACCCAGCGCGCCCAGTGTCTTCTGACGCAGGCGCCATCGGCGGTGGATGAGAAGCAATTGCGCGAGCTGCATATCCGGCTCCGAACGCCGGAGCCAGTAAAAGCAGCGTGATCTGGTTCAAGACTGAGTTGGGGTTGAGTCGGCGGGGGTGGGGCAGACGCCGGGCGCTCCGCGTCCTTCGGACTTTTTGATGTCGCGCCCAACATCTACCTCACCCCCGCCTTGCTACCCGATCCGATCTGGGTAGTGATTGGGACGGCGGTGCCAACTACCGTTTCAGACTGCTTGCGGCTGTAGCGTTGTTGGAAATGTCTGATCAATACCGGTCGCTCGCACTGTCTCATGGGCATGGTGCTCAAAGCTCAAGATTTCCTTTTCTTTTTGCTTTCAGCAAGAGTGCTATTCCCAATGACAGGCCTGACGCAATGGTTACCAGAGATCCTTCGGGGCCGAAGCTTCCACCGGTCAGCAGTTCTGGGCCAAGCAGACTTCCCTGAATGAAGCCTTGAACGGGGTCCACACCTGACACTCTTAGACCGAATATTCCACCGAGCGAAAAGTTCCAGGCAGCGTGTAACCCAATAGGAAACCAGAGCCGTCTTGTGAAATAGTAAGCAGCGCTTAGAAGGACACCTGCCTCAACGACTATCGCGGTCGCTCCCCAATAGGAGAACTCTCCTGTCACAAAACCATTTGCCGTGTGTATGAGGCCAAACACGATCGATACGCAAGAAATAGCAATCATCGTCCCGTATCTCTTGTCAAGCAACCGAAGCATGATTCCGCGAAATACGGGTTCCTCCAGAAATGCCGCCCCGAGTCCCAACATTAGTCCAAGCAGGATTCCGGAATTTGCAGATATTCCCGATGCCGTGTAAACGCCGAACCCTGATAGAGTGAGCATGACAAGACAAATGAACGCGATTCCGACACCGGCACCCTGCAAAACTTCCTTCAGCGCACCGGGTCCGCCTAGTTCATGTGGATTGCGTTTTTCGCTTTTTCTTACGATCCACCGATAGCCGCCAAATCCAATCAGCGCTTCAATTCCCATGCCAACAGCCAAGCCAGGCCAAGGGTGTGACATCAAGTAGCGTTGGGGATCCGCTGGCATACCACTCCCTGACATTGCGATCGCGATAGCGGTTCCCACAATCATCGACGTGACGCTACCAACGATCATCAATACAACACCGAGGAATATTTCGGAACCTATATTTGACCTTCTACCCGATGCTTGTGAAATGTTCATGTCTGTTTCCTGTCAGTGGTGTGAGGGGGAAAATTGAAATACAGTTTGCGCGTTTCAGCGAGGAGGATTGACCTTTCAACTGGTCTTTCTCAGAAAAGTCAAAAGGTCTTGCGCAAGAGGTAGCGGTGCAAAGTGAAAGCCATTTTGCTCTTGAGCGGCCAGTGCCTTGCTCTACTGGCCGATGATCAGTTGCAGATTATGTTTAAACCACCACAAGCCATTTCTGACTGGCGTTCAAAAATGTTCCTTTTGGAATTCCAGAAAGCTGACATTGACCACCGGCAGCGCTACAGACTTGTCCTTGGCGCGTGTCGAACTTGTTATGTGAACCAAGGATGCCGCCAGCAGAGCTTGGGCTAGGGGTCCGCGCCGATTTCTGGGCATTTGGCAGTATGAGGGGGGCCCTACCCCAAGCTCTGCCACCACGATCGGCACCCGCTCCGTGGTTGATGGATAGAATGACCGCATGAATTTTCGGGGGTTTTTTCATGCAAGTTAACGTGGTGACTCCAGGTGCCTGAAATTCGGGGTTCCAAAATTCCAGAATCCGTGCTGGTGGTGATTTACACCCTGGCGCTTGATGTGTTGCTGATCAAAAGAGCCGACGCCCCCGATTTTTGGCAATCCGTGACGGGCAGCAAGAACTCCCTTGATGAGACCTTTGAGCAAACAGCGAGGCGCGAGGTGCTTGAGGAGACCGGCATTGACTGCGCACCCGGCACGCCGCTGGCCAGTTTCCTGCAGGATTGGCGACTTGAAAATGTTTATGACATCTACCCGCGCTGGCGACATCGTTACGCCACCGACGTGACGCGCAATACCGAACATTTATTTGGTTTGCAGGTTTCCGCTGGAACGCCGGTCTTTTTGAGTTCGCGCGAACATACGGGTTACCAATGGTTGCCTCATCTTGAAGCGGCCAGCGCGTGTTTTTCACCTTCCAACGCGGAGGCTTGCTTGATGTTGCCGAAGTTCGCCGGTATCAGAGTCTGAACATGAATATCGTGCGTATCGCCACCTACAACATTCACAAGGGTGTGCAAGGCATCGGTCCGCGGCGCAGGTTGGAGATTCACAACCTGGGTCACGCGGTCGAGCAGCTTGATGCAGACATCGTCTGCCTACAGGAAGTGCGCGGACTGAACCGGCGCGAGGAGCAGCATTTCACGCGTTGGCCGGACTTGGGGCAAGCTGATTTTCTGGCCCCTGAGGGCTACGAAGCGATTTATCGCACCAACGCGGTAACGCGCCATGGCGAGCACGGCAATGCACTGTTGTCGCGCTGGCCAGTGGTGATGCATCAGCATGAAGATATTTCAGATCACCGGTTTGAACAGCGCGGTTTGTTGCACGTGGAGGTGCTGGTGCATGGTCAGTCAGTGCATGTCGTGGTGGTCCACCTGGGACTGATCCGTGCCAGCCGCGCCCGCCAGTTGGCCCAGTTGCAGCGCTTCATCGTGCGCGAAGTGCCACCCGATGCGCCACTGCTGGTGGCAGGAGACTTCAATGAATGGGGTGCTGCTGTTGGACGGGCACTGGCTGCCATCAATATGAGGGCCTTTGACGGCGGGCACCAGGCAACTTTTCCGTCACGGATGCCCTTGGTGCAATTGGACTATATCTATGCCAGGGGGTTGAATCCGCTGGCGATTCAGGTGCCCCAGGGCCGGATCTGGTGGCGCATGTCTGACCATCTACCGCTGATTGCTGAATTTGCTCTGCCGATTGTCAAATCTTTGCCGGACAAAGCTTAGCGGCATCAATGCAAACTCTGTTCGCGCTGGTTTAAGGAAGTCATGTTGCACCTCCAGTCAGGTCATCAGCTTCAACTGTTGCAGGGCGGGCAGGCTTTTTTTCAGGCGCTCATTGGGGCGATCGATCACAGTGTGCATGAAGTCAGGTTTGAGACTTATATTTTTTGCGTTGAGGCTTCGGGCGAACAGGTGGCGGCAGCGTTTGAGCGTGCGGCGCAGCGCGGGGTGGCGGTGTATCTGGTGATGGACGGCGTCGGCACGACCAGTCTGCCGCTCGAATGGGTCAATCGCTTCAAGGCGGCCGGTGTCGAGTGGCGCATTTTTTCACCTTTAGGGCGACTCGGCGTGCTGATTCCCACCAGTTGGCGCCGATTGCATCGAAAACTTTGTGTGGTGGATGGATCGGTTGCATTTTGTGGCGGGATCAATGTGCTCGACGATTTTTATGACCCCAACTATGGCGTTTTGACGGTCCCCCGGTTTGACTTTGCGGTGCGTGTCACAGGCCCGTTGGTGCAGTTGGTCTATGAGGCCACGGCGCAGTTTTGGTGGCGTTTGCAGGCCGCCAATACCGCGCGCCAGAGCGATTTTTCGGCGGCTTGGGGGGCGCTGCAGGAAGCGGTCCGGCTAGCGCTGCAGGCCCACGCTGAAACTGATCTCAATCAGGACCGGTTGGCGCCGGTGAACGCCGTGTCGGGTCACACCACCCGTGCCGCCCTGGTGCTGCGGGACAACCTGCGCAACCGCTCCCGGATTGAACGCAGCTACCGCAAGGCGATTGGCGAGGCGCGTCAGGAGATCATCATCGCCAATGCCTACTTTGTGCCGGGCCGCAAGCTGCGCCGGGGCTTGATTCATGCGGCCCGCAGGGGGGTGCGGGTACGCTTGTTATTGCAGGGGCGCTATGAATATTTCATGCAGTATCACGCGGCTCGCCCGGTCTATGGTGCCTTGCTGGCGGCAGGGGTAGAGATTCATGAATACTCGGTCAGTTTCCTGCACGCCAAGGTGGCGGTGATCGATGGTCATTGGGCCACGGTCGGATCTTCCAATCTGGACCCTTTGAGTTTGCTGCTGGCGCGTGAGGCCAATGTGGTGGTGGATGATGTCACGTTTGCGCAGGATTTACGCCAACGGCTTGAGACCGCCATGACTCAAGGCGGCACGCGCGTGGACCCTGCGGTCTACGCCAACCGACCGTGGCGTCAGCGTTTATTGGACCGCGTTGCCCTTGGCGTGATGCGGTTATTGCTCTTTCTGAACAACAAACGCTATTAATTTAGTAGCTGTTAACCCATCATTGACGGACGCTAGAGGCAAAAAACCCTAATATTAAAACGCTGCTACCATTGATCCATGTTAATGAAAAGTCAAAACACCATGAATCCAAGCGATGCCGATCAGGGGACACCTGTTTCCATAAAAATCCGGCAACGCCTGCTGGCCGCGCGCAAGCGTTTCCACGCCAACGACAACATTGCTGACTTCATCGAACCCGGTGAACTCGACCAGTTGCTCGACGAGGTGGAAGAAAAAATGAAAGGCGTGCTCAGCAGCCTGGTCATCGATACCGAGAACGACCACAACACCGACCAGACCGCGCGCCGGGTCGCCAAGATGTACCTCAAAGAAGTGTTCAATGGTCGCTACGTCAGCAGCCCCGACATTACCGAGTTTCCCAATGCCGGCCACCTTAACGAGTTGATGATTGTCGGACCGATTACGGTGCGCAGTGCCTGCAGCCACCACTTTTGTCCGATCATTGGTCAGGTCTGGATTGGTGTGTTGCCCAATGAGCATACCAACGTGGTTGGTCTGTCCAAGTACGCACGATTGGCCGAGTGGGTCATGGGCCGACCGCAGATACAGGAAGAAGCGGTAGTCCAGTTGGCTGATCTGATTCAGCAAAGAACACAGCCCGATGGCCTGGCCGTTGTGATGGAGGCGAGTCACTTTTGCATGAGTTGGCGCGGGGTCAAGGACATGGACAGCAAAATGATTAATTCGGTCATGCGCGGCAGCTTCCTCAAGGACCCTAATTTGCGCCGTGAATTTCTCTCGCTTATCCCCAAGAAAGGCTGATCATGTTGGTTCGTTTGCTTTATGCCAGTCGTGCCATCGACACCAGTCCCGAAGCCATCGAGGCGATTTTGGGCCAGTCGCGTCAGCACAATCCGGAGTGCGGCATCACCGGTATCCTTTGCTATGGTGGCGGCATTTTTCTGCAGGCCATCGAAGGCGGGCGCATGGCCGTGAGCGAGCTCTATGGTCACATCCAGAAAGACCCGCGCCACAAGGATGTGGTGTTGCTGCACTACGAAGAAATAGCCGAACGCCGCTTTGGTGGCTGGGCCATGGGGCAGGTCAACATGTCAAAGATCAATACTTCCATCTTGCTCAAGTACGCCGAGAAACCCGAGCTCAACCCGTATTCGGTCTCAGGCACGGTGTCGCTGGCGTTGTTGGAAGAGCTGATGGCTACCGCCTGCATCATCGGTCGCGCCTGACTGGTTTGCGGCCTGCAATCCGGCGCTTGAGTCAGGCCGCCCGCATGACTTTCAAGTTATTCCTGCTAACTATTTTTTTGTTGGCAAGTCACGCCTCTGCGCAGGAACGCTTTGTCGGCCAGGTCTTGTACGTCACGGACGGCGACACGCTTTGGGTGCAGCCCGACGCCGCTGGCGCGCCGCGCAGACTGCGCATTGATGGCATTGACGCCCCCGAGATTTGCCAGTCTGGTGGCGAAGCCTCGCGCGCGGCGCTCAAGCGGCGCGTGTTGCACCAGCAGGTAGAGGTGACGATCCGGCGCAATGACGATTACGGCCGTGGTCTCGCGCGCATCTGGCTCGATGGAAATGACTTGGGTTCGCAAATGGTTCTTGCAGGTCAGGCCTGGTCCTATCGTTGGCACCGCGACGCCGGACCTTACGCTGCTGAGGAAGCCCTTGCACGTCAATCCCGCAGTGGACTGTTTGCTGGAGATCAACCCGAACTGCCGCGCGATTTTCGCAAGCGCCACGGATCGTGCCGCGTCGCAAGTCGATAAACCTGGTTGTTAGCCGGTTACGCCGCAAACCGGGCAGGTGGTCTGGCGGGCGATGCGGATCTCGGTGAACTCCATCGAGCGGCCATCCAGCATCAGCAGTCGGCCAGCGAGGGTTCGCCCGGCACCGCTGAGCAACTTGAGGGCTTCTGCGGCTTGCATCGAGCCGATGATGCCCACCAGCGGTGCAAAAACCCCCATCGTGGCGCAGAGGGTTTCTTCAAGGCTGGTGTCGGGCGCGAAGATGCAGGCATAACACGGCGAGTTTGCCTCGCGTGAGTCATAGACGCAGATTTGGCCATCAAAGCGGATGGCCGCACCCGACACCAGGGGTTTGCGGTGTTTGACACAGGCGGCATTGATAATCTGACGCGTGGCAAAGTTGTCGCAGCAGTCCAGCACGACGTCGGCCTGCGCCACCAGGGTGTCGAGCAGCGCCGCATCGGCGCGTGCCACGATCGGGGTGACCTGCACTTCGGGGTTGATGGCACCGATGGCAGTTTGGGCTGACTGGGCCTTGGGCTGGCCGATGTGCGCCATCGTGTGGACGATTTGTCGCTGTAAATTGGTCAGGTCCACCGTGTCGTGATCGACAATGGTGATATGCCCGACGCCGGCCGACCCCAAATAAAGGGCAACTGGCGAGCCCAAACCACCCGCGCCCACCACCAGAGCATGACTGCCTGAGATACGCTCCTGCCCTTCAATCCCGATCTCAGTGAGCAGGATATGGCGCGAGTAGCGCAGAAGTTGCTCGTCAGTCATCAGCGTCTTCAGTTCTCTTTCTTTTCTTCTGGTCGTTCAACCATGGTCTTGCTGACTAATACTGCATGGCCTTTGAGCTGGTTAATGGCCTGGATCAGTTGAAAATCTTTTTCCGTGCCGTACTCCGGCAACTTACGATCAGCCAGTGGTTTCTTGAGCTCCTCTTCGAGCTTGATTCGGGCTTCTTCCCGGGCTTTTTCGTTGACCGCATCTTTCTTTTCGTCACCCTGGCCACTGCTCAAGTGTTTTTCCAGGTCCGCCTCGCGTGTTCGCAGCGCGGCAAACAGATTGCCTTCTTCGGTTTCGTCGACCATGACATCGGGCACGATGCCTCTGGCTTGAATCGATTTGCCGCTGGGCGTGTAGTAACGACTGGTCGTGAGCTTCAGGGCAGCGCTAGGACAGTTGTCCATGCGAAACGCTGAATCCAGGCAAACCGCGGTTTGCACTGAGCCCTTGCCAAAAGTCTGATTGCCCAACAGCTTGGCGCGCTGGTGGTCCTGCAAGGCTCCAGCCACGATCTCGCTGGCAGAAGCTGATCCCTCGTTGACCAGTACCACCAAGGGTACGTTTTTCAGCGCCCCCTTGGTCACGACTTGCAGATGTTTCAGAGGGTCAGCGCCACCGCGACGCTGGTAATACTCGGGTGCCGCCTTGTAAGTGAACTTGCTGTCAGCCAACTGGCCGTTGGCCGACACCACCACCACGTTCTCCGGCAAAAATGCCGCCGACACCGCCACTGCAGCGTCCAGGTAGCCGCCCGGATCGTTGCGCAGGTCGAGCACCAGCCCCTTGAGATGGGGCTCCTGCTTGTAGATTTCCTCGATCTTGCGCGCAAAGTCTGTGACCGTTCGTTCCTGGAACTGGCTCAGACGAATCCAGGCATAACCCGGTTCAATCACCTTGCTGCGCACTGACTGGGTACGGATTTCTTCGCGCGTGATCGGCACCGGGAAGGTGCGGCTCTCGGCTTTGCGGAAGATGGTCAGCAGTACTTTGGTGTTCGGTTCACCACGCATGCGCTTGACGCCTTCACTGAGCGTCAAGCCCTTCACCAGGGTGTCGTCAATCTTGATGATCAGGTCATTGGGTTTGATGCCCGCCCGAAACGCTGGAGAGCCTTCAATCGGCGAGACCACCTTGATCAGGCCATCTTCCTGCGAGATCTCGATACCGACGCCGACAAATTTGCCGGTTGTGCCTTCGTTGAAATCCTTGAGTGCTTTCTTGTCGAGATAAACTGAATGCGGGTCCAGCCCCGCCACCATACCGGCGATGGCATCGGTGATCAGCTTCTTGTCGTCCACCGGCTCCACATAGTTGCTTTTGATCATCCCGAACACGGCAGCCAACTGCTGCAACTCTTCCAGCGGCAAGGGTGCCAATGTGCCGCGCGCCACAGTTTGGAGCGAAACTGTGGTCAATGCGCCAGCCATCAAACCGAGTGAAATCCAGCCAGCAATTTTCAATTTTTGAGTCATAATTAATCCCATTCAGTTGAGGACAGAACTGGCTCGCTTCACGTAGCTGCGGTCTGTCCCGCAAAATCTCAGTCTAGTTGAGGACAGAGCTGGCTCGCTAGGCTTAGCGGCGATCTGCCCCGCAAGGTATCGGCTCTCACCAATACCAATATACACGCTTGGAGCCTTCTTTGAGAACGCGGTTCCCAATTTACTCAAGCTTTACCCTGAGAAGCCACGCTGGCGGCCGCTTTGGCGGCGGCCTCAGGGTCACCCAGGTAGTCGTGGCGGATGGGTTTCAGATCATCGTCAAGTTCGTACACTAGCGGAATGCCATTGGGAATGTTCAGGCCCACGATGTCGGCGTCGGAGATATTGTCCAAATATTTCACCAACGCCCGGATAGAGTTGCCGTGCGCGGCGACCAGAACGCATTTTCCCTTTTGAATAGCCGGTGCCAGCGCTTCGTTCCAGAACGGCATGACCCGTGCCACGGTGTCTTTCAGGCATTCCGTCAAGGGGATTTGGTCAGGCTGCAGCTTGGCGTAACGCAGATCGCTGCGTTCACAGCGTGGGTCGGTCGGCGCCAGGGCGGGCGGCGGCGTGTCGTAGCTGCGACGCCAGAGCAGCACCTGGGCCTCGCCGTATTGTTTGGCTACCTCGGCTTTGTTGAGTCCTTGCAGCGCACCGTAGTGGCGTTCATTGAGACGCCAACTGTTGACGACTGGCAGCCAGGTGCGGTCCATCTCGTCGAGTACGTGCCACAGCGTGCGGGTGGAACGTTTGAGGACGCTGGTGTAGGCGATATCGAATTCGTAGCCCTCAGCCTTGAGCAGACGCCCGGCATTCTTTGCCTGCTCAATGCCCAGGGGTGTCAAATCCACATCGGTCCAGCCGGTAAAGCGGTTGTCAAGATTCCAGGTCGATTCGCCGTGGCGGATGAGAACGAGTTTTTGCATGGTGGTAATTAAGGGTCAGGGCCAGGGCAAAACGAAGGCTGAAGGCAGTCGCGGCCCCGCCATTCTAAAATACGATACTGAATTGGTTGGAGACAGAGCCGTCTCGCAAGTTTTGGATATTCAACAAAGGAAAAAATGAAGTTTATTCTCGATAACTGGATGATTATGTCCGTGGCGCTGGCCTCGGGTGCCATGCTGTTCTGGCCGGTGTTCAAGGGCGCGACCGGGGGCTCGCTAACGGCGGCCGGGGCGGTGCAACTCATCAACCATGAGAAAGCGGTGGTGATCGACGTGTGCGAGGTCAACGAGTTCGCGGCCGGCCATGTGGGCGGTGCCAAGAACATTCCCTTGAATCAACTCGAACAGAAATTGCCTGCTGCCGTCAAGAACAAGGCGCTGCCGATCATTCTGGTGTGTCAGTCTGGCGCGCGCTCCAATCGGGCACTGGGCATTGCCAAAAAACTGGGGTATGAGCAAGCTCAATCCTTGAATGGGGGTTTGAGTGCCTGGAGAGCAGCCAACTTGCCGGTTGAAAAAGCCTGAAATCCAAAGGAACAAACTGATGCAAACCGTCAAGATGTACACCACCGCTGTCTGCCCCTTCTGCACTCAGGCCAAACAGATACTCAAATCCAGAGGCGTCGCGGAGATTGAAGAAATTCGCATTGACACTGATTCAGCCCAGCTTCAGAGCATGATGAAGCTGACCGGCCGACGCACCGTGCCCCAGATTTTCATCGGCGAGACGCACGTCGGAGGCTGTGATGATTTGCTGGCGCTGGACGCGCAAGGCGGCTTGCTGCCCCTGTTGAATGCGGCTTGATAAGCCCGGCTGAATCTGCTGATTCCAGTGCCTTTATTTTGACCTGAGATAATCTTCCCCGATTCCAAGCGTTTGCCCGCTCCGGACATGCCAGAGCGGGCTTTATTTTTTAACTGAAACCGGGTGGGACAGTC
>JADGRK010000312.1 GCA_017880985.1 Rhodoferax sp.
TTCACGGCGCACGACTATTACAGTTACTGCCCGCAAATATCCCTGACCGACCACACCGACCGTTATTGCGGAGAACAAGGCATTGATCAATGCCACCGGTGCCTGCAACGCCACCCTGCCCCCGGTGGCGAAAGCATCGAGAGCTGGCGTCATCGCCACGCCCGGCTGCTGAGCCAGGCACGCTACCTCATCACGCCCAGCTTTGATGCCGCACAACGCCTGCAACACTTTGTGCCCGCCGCCCGCATCCAGGTCGTGCCCCACGCCACTCTGGTTCCTCAGACAACAGCACAGCCCCAGCCCAAGCCCCGCCAACTGCACAGCAAGCAAGCGCTAAAAATTGCCGTGCTCGGCGCACTAAGCAAAATCAAAGGCGCAGACACACTGGAACAAGTAGCCATCCTGGCCGCGCGCCAAAACATTCCGATCGAATTTCATCTGCTTGGCTTCGCCTATCGCAGCCTGCGCACCCAACCCAAAGCCCGGCTCACCGTCCACGGCGGCTATGAAGAAAAAGACCTGCCGCAACTCCTGCAATGGCTGCAACCCGACGCGGTGTGGTTCCCCGCCGCCTGGCCAGAAACCTACAGCTACACCCTGAGCGCCAGCCTGGAGAGTGGCCTGCCCATCATCGCCCCCAATATCGGCGCATTTGCTGAGCGTCTGCAAAATCGCGACTGGACCTGGCTATGCGACTGGCAGCAGAGCGCCACCCAATGGCTCGAATTCTTTAACCAGATTCGACAGCAGAACTTTTGCAGCGCTGCCGGCCCCGGCCCGATTCCTGCGTTGCCCCAAGGTGACTATATTGAGAGGCCAGCGCTCACTTATCGCAGCAACTACCTGGAATCGCTACCGCGACCCAGTGCACCCAACGACCGTGAGTTGATCGAAATCCAGGGCAATATCACCAACTACCTGCAACACCCAGGTAACGGCAGCAGCCCGTCCACTGCGCTCAAGACATCCTCATTGCGCGCCCTGATGCGCTTGCGCGTCCATCCAGCGCTCTCGCCCTTGGCTAAGCTCATCCCCATGCATCTGCAAAGGCGGGTCAAAACCTGGCTTGGCAAATGAGGCCACGCGCCGGTTTTTACTGGCTAGCCGGCCTGTGTCTGCTGGTCCTCGCCAGCAGTTCCTGGTGGTGGCCTCTCACCCAACGCCCGCCCTTGCTGCTGGCGCCCATGATGGACCTCACCCCATGCCTGCTGGCGAAGCCCAGCAGTGCATCCGAAAACCAGCCCGACTGGATCACCCCATGCACCGGCCCAAACGCGTCTGCAGCCAAGCTGGTCGAATCCACGCTGCGCCACCTGCAACCAAACACACCCGCCACTACGGCCTGGCAACTCGGCTACACCTTGAAAGTGCCGCTGCTGTCGCTATTGCAACTTGAGCAAAGCGCCTGGCATGTCAACCGCCAGGCTATCGACAATATCGTGCGAACCGTACGCGACAACCCGCGACCACTCGTGCTCTACCTCTTCTCCAGCCACTTCAGCGTCAACGCGCCGATTGAACCCGTGCTGGCGCAAAACACGGACAACATCGCCCACATCCCACAAGGCCCCCTGCCGATCGACGCCTACTACGCTCAACCGGTTTACCCGTGGAGCCTGGCCCGCACCGACAACCCGATCACACAATACCGGGTCCAGGTCATCCAGGCGCTGCTACAAAGCCTCTGCGCGCTGCCCACCAGCGCGCGCAGCCGCATCAAAGGCATCACCCTGCTGGGTGAAGTCCATCAGCTGTTCCCCAACTTTGAATCCGGCATGGGCTTTAACGGCCCCTACCAGGTCAGCGACTACAGCTCGACATCAGTTGCCGGATTTCGCCAGCACTTGCGGGGCCGCTACGCCAGCATAGAAGCCCTCAACCAGCAGATGGGCAGCAATTACCCCTCATTTGAAGCCATCGATCCACCCAGCAAAGACATCCGCCACGAGCCCCTGCGCCGCTACCAAGAGCACATCGACGCCTACGCCGCAGGCCAAATCCCGATTACTGGCTGGGTCCACGCGCCCGACACCCCCAACACCGCCCAGGCGGTCAAAATCTACCTTGATGGCAAACACATCGCCGACGCCCCGGTGCACCTCAGCCGCCAGGACGTGCGCGCCGCGCGCCCCGAGTTCAACAGCGCCGACCTCGGCTGGCGCCACGACCTCGACTACAGCCAACTCGCCACTGGCATCCACCGCATCGACCTCGCCCTCTCCCAGCCCGGGCAGCCACTGAGCCAGCTCGGCACCCGCTCCATTTCCATCATGGACCAGCGGCAATCCACCCCCAGCGCCGTGCCCACGGCGTCATTGCCCGCCTTGCAGCCGCTGCCGGCCCACATCGCCTCCTACACCGACGAACCGCGCGACCATACTTCGTATTACTACAACCCGCTGGCACGCGAATGGCAGGCATTTCGCGAAGCCCAAGTGGTGCACTACCTTCAGTACTTCAACACCCTCGTCGCCCAATCGTGTCTGTCAGACACGCCGCGCTACACGCACCAGATCGTGCCGCAGTTCAACCCCGGTTGGGACAGCGGCAAATACGCCGTAGACGCCTCGCTGCAGCCCATGAAAACCCTGCACACCGGCATCAGCCTCTACGGCGAAACCAGCTACGGCAGCTCGCTGGCCGACTGGTTCAAACAAAGCCCGCACGCCGACTACGGCGTGACCGAATTCCACCCGCTGCAAGCCATGAGCAGCCAGCAACTCCGCGGCGTGCTGAATCAGCACCGCGACAACGGGGCCCGCTTCCTGTCGTTTTTTCTGGAAACCCGGTGGCAAGGTCAGCGCGTCTCCGCGCCCAACCTGTTCTCGTTCGACCCGGACAACCGCCAGCACGACTCCGACCAGCTTTATGCCAGCATGAAAGCAATGTTGGCAGAATGAAACCTATTCAAAAAATGCCTTCGTTGTTTCGACTTTCATGGCTCTGCTCAGCCCTGTGGCTAGCCTCCGCTGCGCTGTTTCCTGCTGCCAATGTCTTGGCTCAGACACCACTTCGCCTTCCCGAACGCAACACGTTCTACCTGATGCCTACGGTGGAAGGTCTATATGCCTGCGACGAGGGCATGGCAAATCCGCAACTCAAGGACATCAACGAAGTCAATCATTACTGCACCCAGCACAAGCTCGACGGATCGGCGGGTATTAGCCGACTGCTTGACCAGCTGGAGCCGGGCGGCCCGAAGGGGCAGGTGCAGGTGGGCTATCTCGCCACGCTGCAGCTGCTATCGCTTTACCAGCGCAAAGGCACGCTATGGGTGATCAACGAAAAGAAACTGGACGTCTATTTGCAGGTTCTCTCGCGGGTACGACGACCTGTTGTGGTGTATCTGGCCGCGGACCATTTCGATACGCAGGGGCCGTTGGTGGACGAACTGATCAAAGATCCGCGCAACCTGCTGCTGCTCAGCAATGGCAAGCCTGCGATCTCGGATTATTTTGGCTACCGCATCGTTCCCTACACCTTGCAGAGCGACGACACCATCGCCGTCAACCATTACCGCTATACGGCATTGCGTCATGTAGCGAAACGTCTTAATGCGCTACCCAGGGCCGTGCGTGATCGCATCATTGCCGTTACGCTGGCAGGCGAGCTGCATCAAATGTTCCCCGACTTTGAGGGCGGCATGGGCAAGTTTGAGGGCATTCAAGTGACCGACTACGGCCGCGCCTCGGTAGCGGGATTCCGCAGGTGGCTGGCGCAGCGCTAT
>JADGRK010000313.1 GCA_017880985.1 Rhodoferax sp.
GAGCAGCGCGAGATCTTCGAAGAGACGCTGGCCGAAGACCAGGCCAGCCTGGAAGCGCAGCTCGCGGCCCTGCAGGCGCAAGCAGCCAGCCGGCCTGCAACTCCAGACAAACAACCACCGCGCGTAACTATTCAGGTGTGTTTGGCGGCTGCGGGCCAACCACGGCCATGACCAACTGCTTCGAATGAGTCTCGGCGTTGCCCGGCCAGGGCGACCAGTTTGCGTTTGGCCTGCGGAGACGATGGATCACATCATGGTTGTCGCCCAAAAGGTAGTTTGCATTTAGCCCTTGCGTTCCGCGCCTCGAGCGACTACGCTGGGAGACATGCAGAGAGCGCTGAGCTACCGGCACCGTGTGATCACCGACGACGACGTCGTCTTCATTCGCCAGCTCATCGCAGCACATCCCGCCTCGAGCCGAAGGGATCTATCCAAGAAGCTGTGCGAGGCCTGGAATTGGGTGCAGGCCAACGGTGCACTGCGCGACATGGTGTGTCGCGGGTTGATGTTGATGCTTCATCGCGCAGGGATGATCGAATTGCCTGCGGTGCGCCGCGTGATGCGCAATCCGATGGTCGAGCGCAGCCAGCCAGCGCTCGTGAGCGTGGATCAAGCTCCGCTGAAGGTGAGGTTTTCCGAACTCGGGCCGCTGGAGCTTCGCCAAGTGCGGCGTACGTCCGAGGAGGCCTTGTTCAACAGCCTGCTCAAGCACCACCACTATCTGGGCTACTCGCAGCCCGTGGGTGAACATCTCAAGTACCTGGTGTACGCCCAGGGACGGCCAGTGGCCTGTGTGGCGTGGTCCTCGGCACCCCGTCATCTTGGTAGCCGCGACCGGTTCATCGGCTGGGACAAGCAGGCGCGACTGAAGAACATCCGACTGCTGGCCTACAACACAAGATTTTTGATTTTGCCTTGGGTGAGCGTGCCGCATCTGGCGTCGCACATTCTCGGGCGCATGGCGCGAATGCTGTCGGCCGATTGGCAGCGTCTATACGCGCACCCGATCTACTATCTCGAGACCTTCATCGATCCGCAGCGCTTTCGCGGAATCTGCTACCGGGCGGCCAACTGGAAGGTCCTCGGGTTGACGACGGGGCGCGGCAAGGATGCACCGACCCGCCAGGCCAACCGCTCGATCAAGGAAGTCCTGGGCTATGCGCTGGTGAAGGACTTCCGCCGGCGATTGTCGGACGTGGTCGCATGACGCGCTCCGAACTGGCGGGCACGAACCCCACCGCGAACGGGGTACCCCGCAGCTCGCTGCCAGAGCCGTTCGATGCGAGCCCAGCGCCGCGTGATGCGGCAAGCGTGGTTGGAATTGCAATGCCCGATCCGGCCGCCTTGGTGCGCATGAGCAAGTCCAAAGTGGTCGAGGTGCTATACCTCTTTGGGGATGCGGTGAACCGGTTGCTTCAGAGATTGAATCATGTCGAAGGGATCCTTGCGAAGAACAGCCGCAACTCGAGCAAACCGCCTTCGTCGGACCAGCCGGCCAGGAAGCCCAAGCCCGCGCCGACATTGAATGACGCAGTCAAACGCAAGCCTGGCGGGCAGTCCGGCCACGAGGGGCATGCACTCAGGCGGGTACCAATCCCCGACGAGGTCGTTGTGCATAGGATTGCCGACGCTTGTGAGTGCGGACTGCCTTTGGCCCCGCTGTTGCAGGAGTCTCGCCAGGTGTTCGACCTGCCGCGACCGGCAATGCGAGTCGTCGAGCATCAGATCTTCTCAGCGACGTGCAACTGCGGGAGGACCCACCGAAGCAACTTTCCCGAGAGCGTCACTGCTCCGACGCAGTACGGGCCAAACATCCAGGCGCTAGGGGTGTTTCTCACGCATCAGCACATGCTGCCGATTGCCCGGTGCGCAAATATTCTCACCGACCTCAGTGGCCAATCTGTGTCCGCCGCCACGGTCTGTGCAATGGGACAGGCCGCAGCAAAGGCGCTGGAGCCTGGCGTGGAACTTATCAAGGAGCAGGTGAAGTTGGCCGCTGTGGTGTGCGCGGACGAAACGGGCATGCGCTTGGGCGGCGGCCTCTCATGGCTGCACGTTGCCGTGACAGAGATGCTCACCTGGATGGGCATTCACAAGAATCGCGGCGGTGCCGCGATGGAAGAATTCGGCATCATGCGCGCATTGACCGGCACCCTCGTGCACGACGGTTGGTCGGCGTACCGAGCCTACGACTGCAAGCATGCCCTGTGCAACGCTCACCATCTGCGGGAGTTGACCTACGTCGATGAGCAGTTCGCTCAGCCTTGGGCGAAAGCCATGATCGACTTCCTGCTCCAGGCAAACAAGGAAGTCAAGACGGCAGCCGGTCAAGCACTGTCGGCACGGCGCCAAAAGGCCTTGCGCAGTCAATACCGTGCCATCGTCTCGACGGGCAATGCCGCGAACCCGCCAAGGCCCGCTTCGGGCAAACGTGGGCGTACCGCCCAGTCCTTCCCGCTGAATCTGTTGCGCCGGCTGAGCGACTATGAGGATGACGTCCTGCGTTTCACGCAGGATCCGGCCGTGCCCTTCACCAACAACCTCGGCGAGCGCACGATGCGCATGCTCAAGGTCAAGCAAAAGGTCTCCGGCTGCTTTCGCACCAAGCAAGGGGCCCGCAGCTTCTGCATCAACCGCTCTTACTTGGCTACCTTGGCCAAGCAGGGTCGCAATCTCCTCGAAGCACTGGTCCTGACCATGCAAGGACACCCTCCAGATCCGACTCTGCGCTGAGCGGGAGCAGCCCCGCGCTATTTGCCTTTGCTCTGCTTTGCAAGTCTGCGCTCAAGGACTTCCAGATCCCGCATTCGTTCGGCAATCACTTTTGAATACTGCACTGCCAGCGCGACTAGCTCGGCCTTGCTCAGATGCTCCCAAGCGGCTCGTCTTGCAATGGCAACTTCGGGTGTGTCAGCCCCATCGCTGGATGATGGAACAAGGACAAGACTGCTGGGCATCGCCTTCATGGCCCCGACGATAGACAAACATAGATGCGCTGTACAGCGCCGTCCCTCCTCATCAGCACCACCACCAATGCGCCGAACCGCAACGTTGCCCCGACATCGAGGTCGAGCGGCCTTCCCTCATCGAGTCAGAACATAGGGGCGAAAACGCATGCTGAGGATCGAAAAAGGACCTGAATAGTTACGCCAAACAGCCGTTTGAATTTAGACCAACAGCAAGACGGCCAAGAATGGCGACAGGAATAGGATTGGGCATATTGCGGCGGACTTGGGTAACAATATTAACGTAACAGAACCTTTATTCCTTGGTCATAAGTTTCAATTCGCTGGCCGCCTCGATACCAGAGACGATCGGCGAAATGATATTAAGACGCACGTAAATGGGACGAATCAACTCGCGCAAACGTGGTAGTAATACAAAGAATGCTAATGCGCTGACCAAGCAAACGCAGCCATTCATTATAAACGCGAACGGAATGCCCAGCGTTCCGGCCACATATCCGGTAAGCAGGCTTCCAAAGGGAGCCATGCCCAGAAAAGCCATAGTGAAAAAACTCATGACCCGCCCACGCTTGTCTTCCTCGACGATGGTTTGCAACAACGTGTTACTGGCTGCTATCTGCACCATTAGCCCAAAGCCGATGACGGTCAACGCGGCATACGCAATCCAGAACTGGGTTGCCCAGGCAAAGGCGATCAATCCAATCCCCATTAGGACCAATGCAATCCAGCTCCATCTTCCCAGGCCAAGGACACTGCTAC
>JADGRK010000314.1 GCA_017880985.1 Rhodoferax sp.
AACGTCGTCTGCCAGCCTTGCATCGTGAACCCCATTAGTGGGTGGTCACGATACCCGTTTGGAAAGTGAACAGGAAAGCCAACAGAATCAACGATCTACTAACTCCACCCCCGCGTCAGTGCTGGGTTTGCGAACCGCCAGTTATTGCACTGAAAACGAGGGACCCCCTGGCCGACGGGATCAGCGCGACACTGCGGTCCCGGTTTGACTGATCGTGTTGCCGCGCTGTTGCCTTTGCGATTGCTGCCGCTTGCGATTTATCAATCGGTTTCGGCCAGCGCATGGCTACACTGAATCGATGTCTTGATTTGAATTGCACAACATGCAGACAACACTTTTTCGACAGCAATTTTTAGAACAGGTCTGGCATACCCCCTGCCGGCGGCCTGAATGCTGCTATGTGCCTGAGCCCTCGATTGCTGCGACATGCCATCGGCTGACATTTGCCGTGGACGGTGCTGAGACTCAGCATCGCCCGGGATGGCGTGAGCGCTCTCGCGCCATTCTAAAAACCTCTGCACGCAATTAAGCGACCCTGAAGCGTCATTGCCAGCGCGAATTTGGATTTTTTGAAATGCATTCAGACGTCAAGCATGCCAAGGTCCCGGGCAGGCTGCTTATGGTGGGATTTGGCTGCATTGGTCAAGCGGCATTGCCCTTGTTGTTGCGTCACCTTGAGCTGCGCCCGGATCAGATTGCCATCATCAGCGCCAGTGCCGACGGCGAGGTGATTGCCCGGGGCTTTGGCGTCGATTTCAGGCTTCATGTTCTGACCGAAGCAAATTACCTGTCGGTGCTGGCACCGCGCTTGAGTGAGGGAGACTTTCTGCTCAATCTGTCGGTGGATGTTTCCAGTCTGGCGCTTATTGAATTGTGCTGGCAGCGTGGCGCGCGGTACCTGGACGCCAGCATCGAGCCATGGGCTGGTGGCTACACCGACACGTCGAGATCCGTGTCGCAACGGTCCAATTACGCTTTGCGCGAGGCGGTTTTGGCGTTTGGGAGCAACAAGCGGGAAGGTCCGGCGGCCATTTTGACGCAAGGGGCGAACCCGGGCCTTGCTTCAATGTTTGTCAAGCAGGCCCTCATGAACATCGCTGCGGACAGCGGTGGGGCGGTTAATAAGCCACGGTGCCGTGAAGAATGGGCCGAACTGGCGCGGCGCCTGGGAATCAAGGTGATCCACATTGCCGAGCGCGATACCCAGACCACCCCGCAGCGCAAACAGCGCGATGAATTTGTCAACACTTGGTCGGTGGCCGGTTTTGTGGGGGAAGGCACCCAGCCGTCTGAACTGGGGTGGGGCAGCCATGAGCGTCATTGGCCCACGGACGCTGCGCGCCACGGCTTTGGTTGCGATGCCGCGATTTACCTGAACCGGCCGGGCATGGCGACCCGCGTGCGCAGTTGGACGCCGTTGGAAGGTGCTTACCATGGGTTCCTGGTCACACATGGGGAGTCCATCTCGATAACGGATCATCTGACGCTGCGGGAAAATGCCAAGGTGGTGTACCGGCCCACCGTGCATTACGCCTATCACCCCTGCGATGACGCCGTGCTGTCCGTGCATGAAATGGCGGGCAAGAATTGGCACCCGCAGTCGGCGCAAAGAATTATCCGGGACGACATCGTGAGCGGCGTGGACGAGTTGGGCGTGCTGCTCATGGGCAACGCCAGGGGCGTCTACTGGTACGGGTCGCGCTTGTCCGTTGATGAGGCACGGCGACTGGCGCCCTTCAACAACGCGACCAGCCTGCAGGTCGTGGCGGGCGTGCTGGCAGGCATGGTGTGGGCGCTGCAGCATCCGCATGCCGGTGTGGTGGAACCCGACGACATGGACCATGAGATGGTGCTGGCCATTGCAAAACCCTACCTGGGTCAACTTGTGGGCGTCTATGGCGACTGGACGCCTTTGCAGGGCCGGACGCGCCTGTTCAGCGAGGACGTGGACCAGGATGACCCCTGGCAATTCAAGAATATCCGTGTGACGTGACGGCTGGCAGACGCCGCTGTCATTTCAACTTTTTGGTGTTGCACGAACAAGGACGTGCGGGCTGATGATGGCTGGAGGTGCGATGTGGCAAGCTTGTTAAAAAAAGAGGCGTTACTGACCCGGGGTTCGTACTACGAAGCGAGCGTGGAGCGAGCGCCCGCATTCTCGCCGCTCGACGGACGCATCATGGCTGATGTCTGCGTCGTAGGTGGTGGCTATGCGGGCCTGTCGGCCGCACTGGAGTTGGCGGCGCGCGGTTATGCGGTCGCGTTGCTGGAGGCGCAGCGAGTTGGCTGGGGCGCATCCGGTCGAAATGGCGGCCAGGTCATCGTCGGCTATGGCTTTGGGGGTGAAGATGCCATCGAAGCCCAATTGCCCGCCGAAGATGTAAAGCGTGCGTGGAACATTACGGTCGAAGGCGTGCAATTGCTGCGCGAACGTATCATCACCCACGCGATAGATTGCGATTTCGTGCCCGGGTATCTGACCCTTGCCGTCAACGCCAGGAAAGCACGGGCACTGCAGGCCAGGCTGAGCCACATGGCGCGCGCGTACGACTACCCGATGCAATCCATTGCGCCTGATGACATTGGAAACTGGATCGCCAGCGAGCGATTTCACGGGGGCGCCTTTGATCCGAAGTCCGGTCATTTGCACCCCTTGAAATATTGTCTTGGCCTGGCTGGCGCCGCGAGCGCCGCCAACGTGCGAATTTTCGAAAATTCAGCGGTCATCCATCTGGATCAGGGTGGCAAGCCCGTCGTCAGGACCGCTCAAGGCGAGGTTGTATGTGATTTCGTGGTGTTGGCAGGCAATGTCTATCTGGGTGAATACAGCAGCACGGTGGCGCCGGAACTGGCGCCGCGCATCATGCCAGTTGGCACCTACATCATCGCCACTGAACGCATGGCTCAGGAGCGGGCCAACAGGTTGATTCGCGGGCGCGCGGCGGCGTCCGATACCAACCATGTACTCGACTATTTTCGCCTGAGTGCCGACGGTCGGATGCTATTTGGCGGCGGTGAAAGCTACAGCACCACGACACCGCATAACCTGGCGGCCCGCATCCGCCAACGCATGCTGGGCGTGTTTCCGCAACTGGCAGACCTGTCGGTCACGCACACGTGGGGCGGGTTCGTTGACGTCACCATGAACCATGCGCCGGATTTTGGGCGGTTGGGTAACTATATTTATTACCTGCAGGGCTTCTCTGGCCACGGACTGGCATTGGCTGGCATGGCGGGCAAGCTGGTGGCCGAAGCCATTGCAGGGCAGGCCGAACGTTTTGATTTGCTGACGCGCATCAAGCATCGCTCTTTTCCAGGCGGCGCGTTGCTACGCATGCCGGCACTGGTACTTGGCATGCTGTATTACCAACTGCTCGATTTGTTTTAGAGGTCCCCTCGTTTTCAGTGCAATAACTGGCGGTTCGCAAACCCAGCACTGACGGGTTGCGGTAGGGACGGAGGTTACCCCCGCCCCCCGCACAGATCCGGACATGCAGAATTGCCGCATCAAATGTGGTCGACCACATTTGATGCGGCAATTCTGCATGTCCGGTTCGATGAGAGGGGTGTGGAAACGGAGCTTCGGCCACCGCGCCACATCCCGACTCTACCTGCTGCGGTAGGTGAACCAAAGAAATTCGTGATTCCACGGCGTAGGCAAGTTCAGGCTGAAAGGGGGCTTTGACATAGCCCTGTACATGCATCTGGCTCTTATATAAACTGA
>JADGRK010000315.1 GCA_017880985.1 Rhodoferax sp.
ATTTTCATCGGGCGCGCCAGTCTGATGCCGCTGACGATGCGCGCCTGGTAAGCCGCCAGCACCGCCACTGATCGCACCTGGCCGCCGCTTTGCAGAATCCAGCTCTCGCTCTCGATCATGCTGTGCAGGGCTTGAATCTCGTCGCCATAAATGGCGCGCCCGGCCAATACCATCTTGAAGCCGTTATGGTCTTTGGGGTTGTGGCTACCGGTGACTTGGATGCCGCTGTGGCACAGCGTGTCGGCGGCAAAGTACAGCATCGGCGTGGTCACCATGCCAACGTCGATCACCTCGACCCCGGTCGCCATCAGTCCGCGCATCAGCGCCTGACTCAGAGCGGGACCGCTGAGGCGGCCGTCGCGGCCGACCGCGATGGTGCTTTCACCCTCGCGGCGAGCCACCGTGCCAAAGGCGCGACCGAGCGCCTCAGCCATCGCTTCGTTGATGGTGCCCGGCACGATGCCGCGTATGTCGTAGGCCTTGAAAATGGAGGGTGAAAACTGCATGGTGGACTTCCCCGGAAAAAAGTTTCGCCATCGATTGGCGCACTGGATTGTAGGCGGCCCTCCGGCCCAGGGACATGTCCGAAAACGGCTGGTTTTGGATCGGTGCGCGCGTATCATTGGCGGCATGACAGCCTTTGAGACCGAGCCGATTGATGACGCCTGCTACCTTGCAGTCAAGGCGAAAGACGCGCGTTTTGATGGCCGCTTTTTCACCGGCGTTACCTCCACCGGCATTTATTGCCGCCCGGTGTGCCGCGTGCGCACCCCGAAGCGCGAAAACTGCCGCTTTTTTGCCCACGCGGCGCAAGCCGAACGGGCCGGCTTTCGGCCCTGTCTGCGTTGCCGCCCGGAACTTGCACCACGCCCGCCGGCCCTGAGTCATGCTTTTGGCGTCAGGCCGTGGTCGATCCAGGACGCCTCGCGCATTTTGGCGGATCAGGCGGCCCGCCTGCTGGACACAGCCGAAGTCTGGGCCGACGAGGCACCCACTATCAGGGCATTGGCGCGCCGTCTGGGCGTGAGCGACCGCCATCTGCGACGAATCTTTGAAGCTCAGTTTGGTGTGTCGCCTATGCAATACCTGCAAACCAGGCGCTTGCTGACAGCCAAACAGCTCCTGACAGACACCACGCTGTCCATCATGCAGGTCGCGTGCTTAAGCGGTTTTGCCAGTGTGCGGCGTTTTAATGCCGCGTTTGCCGGGCACTACGCCCTGAACCCGACCCAGTTGCGCCGTGAAGGTGCAAGCCGCGGTGTTGGCGCACTCCATCAGGGCGTTGACGTGAAGTTGGCCTATCGCCCGCCCTATGACGTGGAGGCCATGCTGCAGTTCTTTGCTACACGACAGATCACGGGCATTGAGGACGTCGCTCTAGAGTCCAATAACAAGAGCATCAGCAAAACTGTCAGGCTGCAAATCGGCAACAGGGTTTACGTCGGTTGGCTGCAGGCCCGTTTCGATGGCGCTGGAACTTCTCGCAACCGGGTTGACCTGCGCGTCAGCGATTCACTGTGCGATGTACTGCCGTGGCTGATGGCCCGTGTGCGCGCAATGCTTGATCTGGACGCCGATCCGCACGCCATCAACAGCCTGCTGCATGACCGATTTCCACTGGGCGACGGCTTGCGTGTGCCGGGTGCCCTGGATGGCTTCGAACTCGCCGTGCGCGCGGTGCTGGGTCAGCAAATCAGCGTGGCCGCAGCCTGCACGCTGGTGGCACGGCTGGTGGCGCAATTTGGTGAACCAATCAATACCCCTGTTGCGGCCCTGAACCGGCTATTCCCCACCCCTGCAGGTCTGGCCACTGCCAGCGGCGATGGGCTGGGCCAGCTCGGCATTGTCAAGCAACGACAAACCGCCATTCAGGCGATCGCCAGCGCCGTGCTACAGGAGCGCCTGCCACTGCATGCGGGCGCTGATGTGCCGGCAACCATCGCCGCCTTGAAGGCAATTCCCGGCGTTGGCGACTGGACCGCCCAGTACATCGCGATGCGCGCGCTGCGCTGGCCCGACGCATTTCCGGCCGGCGACGTGGCCTTGCACAAGGCCCTGGGCGTGAATGACAGCAGGAACCCGGCGAAGGAAGTGCAAGCCCTGGCAGCTGCCTGGCAACCGTGGCGCAGTTACGCCGTGATCCGCGCCTGGGCTGGCACACCGGCGCTTGCGCCGGCGCGGCAGAACATCACCATTGCTATAAAATAAATAGCTTACTGTGCATATTTCACAAGCGTTACCAAGAGAATAAAGATGAAGTTTCCAAAATCTTCGGTTCAGACAGGCTGTGACAGTCCGCTCGGACGCCTGATCCTGGCCGCCAGCGGCAAGGCATTGGCAGGCGTGTGGTTTGACGGCCAAAGTCACCAGCCTGACAGCACGCAGTGGAGCTGTGTCCCTAGCCACGCGCGGTTGCAGCAGGCCCAAACCCAGTTGCGCGAATACTTTGCGGGCCAGCGTCAGTCATTTGATTTGCCGCTGGACTTGAGCTGCGGCACTGATTTTCAGCAACGCGTCTGGCGCGCCCTGCTAAAGATTCCATTTGGCGCGACCTGCAGTTATGCGGCTCTGAGTGCCGACATCGGCCAGCCCAAGGCGATGCGTGCGGTCGGTGCCGCAATCGGTCGCAATCCGTTCAGCATCATTGTGCCCTGCCACCGCGTGCTGGGCAAGAGCGGTGCCCTGACCGGCTACGCGGGCGGGCTGGCGCGCAAAACCGCGTTGCTGCAACTCGAAGGCGCTGTCTGAATTCACCGCATCCCAACAAGCCGTGGCTTGGCGAATTTGTCTTGTTGGCAGCCATCTGGGGCGCGTCCTTTTTATTCATGCGCCTCGGCACCGTCGAGTTTGGACCACTGCCCACGGCTGGCCTGCGGGTCTCGATTGCCGCTCTGTTCTTGTTGCCGCTGCTGCTGGCGCGTGGCCTGGGGCCGCAACTGGTGCGGCACTGGCGGAAAATTTTTCTTGTCGGGCTGATCAACTCGGCGATTCCGTTTGCCTGTTTTTCATTTGCGCTGCTGACCATCAGCACCGGCCTGTCGGCCATCCTGAACGCCACGGTGCCGCTGTTTGGCGCAGTGGTGGCCTGGGTCTGGCTTAAAGACCGGCCGCACGGCTTGCGCATTCTGGGGCTGGTGATCGGCTTTGCGGGGGTCGCGCTGCTGGCCTCGGAGAAAGCCAGTTTCAAACCCAACGCCTCGGGCCCGGCCAGCGGTTGGGCGGTGCTGGCCATCCTTCTGGCTTGCCTGTGCTACGGCGTCGCGGCGAGTTACACCAAACGCTACCTGAGTGGCTTGCCGGCGCTGGTCACCGCCACCGGTAGCCAGCTCGGTGCCTCGCTCGGCCTGGTCTTGCCCACTTTGTGGCTGTGGCCACAGCGCATGCCCAGCCCGACGGCCTGGCTGGCGCTGCTGGCCGTCGGTGTGCTGTGCACCGGTGTCGCCTATATTCTGTACTTCCGGTTGATTGAAAACGTCGGCCCGGCGCGCTCGCTGACGGTGACCTTTGTGATTCCGGTGTTTGCGGTGATTTACGGCGTCATCCTGCTGGGTGAAACCGTGTCTGCCTGGATGCTGGTGTGTGCCGCCATCATCGTCTGCGGAACCGCACTGTCGGCCGGCTTGATTCAACTGCAGCGTTACTCGCGTTGAGGGTAGTCAACCCGGGCCTGCCGCAGAGGTCCCGATGCTCCACCGCCTTGAGAATTTCTTCTGAT
>JADGRK010000039.1 GCA_017880985.1 Rhodoferax sp.
GGACGTGGTGGGCCTGGACACCATGGCGCACGTGATCAAGACGCTGCAAGACACCTTGAGCTTGAAGACCGACCCGTTCTATGGCAGTTTCGCCACGCCCGAAGTCCTCAAGACCCTGCTCGAAATGGGCAACCTGGGGCAAAAAACCAAGGCTGGGTTCTTCAAAAAGGTCGGCCGCGACATACAGCGCTTTGATCTGGCGAGTAAGGAATACGTTCCCGCCGGCGAGAAGGGCGACGAGGTCTATACCCGGATGCTGAAAAAGCCGGCCGCCGAGCGCCTGAAGCTGCTGCGCAACAGCGAAGGTGCGCAGGGCCAGTTCCTGTGGGCCATTCTGCGCAACGCTTTTCACTACGCTGCAGTCCATCTGGCCGATATTGCCGACAACGCGCGCGACGTGGACTTTTGCATGCGTTGGGGTTTTGGCATGAAGCAAGGGCCGTTCGAGCTCTGGCAGGAGGCCGGTTGGCTGGACGTGGCCAACATGATCAAAGAGGACATCGACGGCGGCAAAGCCTTGTGCAAGGCGCCGCTGCCCGATTGGGTGTTCAAAGGCCCGGTGGCTGAGGCGGGTGGTGTGCACACGCCGCAAGGCTCCTGGAACCCGAGTACTGGCAAATTTGTCTTGCCGCGCAGCCTGCCGGTCTATGCGCGCCAACACTTCCCCGAAAGCGTGCTGGGTGCGAAGGCACCGAGCGCTGGAACGGCGGGCAAAACCCTGTTCGAAGACGAAGCCATTCGCCTCTGGACGCAGGACGATGAGGTCGTGATTGCCAGTATCAAGACCAAAATGCACGCCATTGGTCCGGCCGTGATTGAAGGCTTGCTGCAGGGTCTGGCGCTGGCTGAGGCCAACTACAAAGGCATGGTGATCTGGTCGAATGACGAGCTGTTCTCCGCCGGTGCTGATCTGCAAGCCATGCTGCCAGCCTTCATGATGGGCGGCGCCAAAGCGATCGACGGGGCCGAACTGGAGATGCAGCAGGCCATGCTCAAGTTGCGCTACGCCAACGTGCCGGTGGTGTCTGCCGTGCGCGGCCTGGCGCTCGGGGGTGGCTGTGAACTGGCCGCTTACTCCGCCAAGCGCGTGGTGGCGATGGAAAGCTACATGGGACTGGTCGAAGTCGGCGTCGGTCTGGTCCCCGGCGGCGGCGGCCTGGCCTACATTGCCCGGCGTGCCGCCGAGAATGCAGCGGTATCCACCGGCAAGGATTTGCTGCCGTTCCTGACCGAAGGCTTTACCTCAGCGGCCATGGCAAAGGTGGGCACCAGTGCGCTGGAGTGCCGCAAGCTGGGTTATCTGCTCGACAGTGACGTGATCGTGCCCCACAAGGACGAGTTGCTGTTTGTCGCCATTGCGCAAGCCAGGTCAATGTTCGACAGCGGTTACCGGGCGCCACACAAACGCCAGTTTGTCGTAGCCGGACGCAGTGGTCTGGCCACTATCAAGGGATCGCTGGTGAATATGCGCGACGGTGGCTTTATCAGTGCCTATGACTTCTTCATTGCCAGCCAGATTGCCAACGTGGTGTGCGGCGGCGATGTGGATGCAGGCAGCCTGGTCAGCGAAGAGTACCTGATGACGCTGGAGCGCCAGGCCTTTGGCCAATTGCTGGTCAACCCCAAAACGCAAGAACGGATCATGGGCATGATGTCCACCGGCAAACCGGTTCGTAACTGATCAAGCTACTGCGGAGCCGCCATGCGTCGTTGCAGCCCTAAAACAATCCTCACGTACGGGAGTACGTTCCGGTTGTTTTCGGGCGCCCGCGCCTAGCCTGCCGCCTCCTCGCTACGCTTGCTCAATCACGAACGATGCCAACTTTTGCGAACAAAGCTCAGTTAAAGAATTGATTTGAAAGTCAAATATGAAACAAATTCAAGAAGCCTATATCGTTGCCGCCACGCGCAGCCCCATCGGACGCTCGCATCGCGGCTTTTTCCGCAACATGCGCCCGGACGATCTGCTGGTCAAGGTGCTGCAGTCGGCGCTGGCACAAGTGCCCACGCTCGACCACAAGCTGATCGAGGACATGATCTGCGGCTGTGCCATGCCCGAAGGCCAGCAGGGTCTGAACGTGGCGCGCACGGCGGTCGTGCTGGCCGGTTTGCCAACCAGCGTGGGCGGTATCACCGTCAACCGTTTTTGCGCCTCAGGCCTGTCTGCGATCCAGATGGCAGCCGACCGCATTCGCGTCGGTGAAGCCGAGGTCATGATTGCCGCTGGCGTCGAGAGCATGAGCATGGTGCCGATGGGCGGCAACGCGCCCTCCTTTTCGCCGCTCATGTTTGCCAATGACGAGAACGTCGGCATTGCCTATGGCATGGGCCTGACCGCCGAGAAGGTGGCGACGCAATGGAAAATCAGCCGCGAAGCTCAGGATGCGTTTGCGCTGCAATCGCACCAGCGGGCACTGGCGGCGCAAGCGGCAGGTTACTTTAGTGCTGAGACCACGCCGATTGAAGTGACCGACCGTTCCCCCAATCTGGCTACCGGCGAAGTGATCGAGAAAAGGCGCACCGTCACTCTGGATGAAGGCGCGCGTCCCGATACCTCGTTGGAAGATTTGGCCAAACTCAAAACCCCATTTGCCGCGCGCGGTTCGGTCACGGCCGGCAACAGCTCGCAAACCTCGGACGGTGCCGGTGTACTGATTTTGGCCAGCGAGAAAGCGGTCAAGCAATTTGGCTTGAAGCCGCTGGCGCGTTTTGTCAGTTTTGCCGCCAAAGGCGTGCCGCCCGAGATCATGGGCATTGGCCCGATCGAGGCCATTCCGGCCGCGCTGCGCTACGCTGGCCTGAAGCAGACCGATATCGACTGGATCGAGCTCAACGAAGCGTTTGCGGCACAGTCGCTGGCGGTCATCAATACGCTCGGGCTCGATCAGGCCAAGGTCAACCCGATGGGCGGCGCGATTGCACTGGGCCATCCGCTCGGCGCTACCGGGGCCATCCGCGCCGCCACCCTGATCCATGGGCTACAGCGCCAGCAGCTCAAGTATGGCATGGTCTCCATGTGCATCGGTATGGGCCAGGGCGCTGCGGGTATTTTCGAGCGCTGCTAGGCGCGCGCGATGGAGGCAGCCAGCATTGTGTCGGGCGACGGCACCAAATTGGCGATTTGCGTCTTTGAGCCCCGCGGCAGCGCGCAGGCCAACGTCGTGATCGCGGCCGCCATGGGCGTGCGGCAGGATTTTTATGCACCGTTTGCCATCTGGCTCGCCAGCCAGGGCCTGCGCGTCACGACCTTTGACTACCGCGGCACGGGTGCGTCGCGCCCCGGTACGCCCCAGGCTGGCCTGCGCGGCTTCAAGGCCGACTTGTTTGACTGGGTGCATGACTATGAGGCCGTGATCGATCACGCCCGCGCTGCGCTGCCTGAGCAGCCGCTGTATTTGCTGGGCCATAGCCTGGGCGGCCAGTTGCCTGGCCTGCTGCGCAATCAGCATCAGGTGCAGGGTTTGCTCGGCATTGCCGCGGGCAGTGGCTACTGGCGTCAGACCGCACCAGCGCTCAAGCGCAAGGCACTTTTTTTCTGGTGGTTATTGGTGCCATTGACGACTTGGTGGTTTGGCTACTTTGCGGGGCGGCGCTTGGGCGCGGTCGGCGACTTGCCACAAGGTGTGATCTGGCAGTGGCGCCGCTGGTGTCTCAACCCAACCTACAGCGCCGGAGCAGAAGGTGAGGCAGTGCGGCAAAACTATGCAAACGTGCGTTTCCCAGTCTGCTCGCTGTATATGATGGACGATGAAATGATGACCTTCCAGGGCACCCAGGTGCTGCTTGATTTGTACTGCCAGGCACCGCGCCAGATCGAGTGCATTGCGCCGATTGACTTCGGAGTCGAGCGCATCGGGCATTTCGGATTTTTCAGGCAGCAGTTCAGCCAGTCCCTGTGGCCATTTGCGCTACAGCGCCTGCTCGGCCTCAAAGATCCTGGTTCACAATAACAAGGCCGCCAGTCAGCCCCTGCGGGATTTGCCCCGCCTCTGGAAGACGGTAAAAAGTAGTTTGCGATAATTCGATTCCCCACTTGATCAGGAACAGCGCCATGAACGAAATATTGATAGACCACACCGATGGCGTGATGACCATCACCCTGAACCGCGTGGAAAAAAAGAACTCGATTTCGCGCCCGATGTACGCGGCCATGGCCGATGCGCTGGTGCAAGCCGAGGCCGATGTTGCCGTGCGCGTCGTGGTGTTCCAGGGACATGAAACGATTTTCAGCGCCGGCAACGACATCGCCGATTTTCTGGATCTTCCCAGCGCCTCGGAAGAGTCGCCGGTGTGGCGTTTCTTGCGCGCCATCAGCGCCTTTCCGAAGCCCATTGTCGCGGCCGTGTGCGGCCCGGCAGTGGGCATCGGCACCACCATGCTGCTGCACTGCGACCTGGTCTATGCCGGAGATAACGCGGCGTTCTCGATGCCGTTTGTCAACCTGGGGGTCTGCCCGGAAGCCGGGTCGAGCCTGCTGGTGCCACAAATGATGGGCTATCAACGGGCGGCGCAGGCGCTGCTGCTGGGTGAGCCCTTCATGGCTGAAGCCGCCATGGAGATCGGGCTGGTCAACCGCGTGGTGCCGCCCGCGGAGGCCAACGCCGTGGCGCAGATACAGGCGCGCAAGCTGGCCAGCAAGCCGATGAGATCCCTGATGGAGACCAAACGGTTGATGAAGAAAGCGCAGGCCAGTAGCGTGGCCGAGCGCATGGCCGAAGAGGGCGCCCTGTTTGCCCGCATGCTGGCTGAACCCGCCTCGCACGAGGCATTCACCGCGTTCATGGAAAAACGCAAGCCTGACTTTTCAACGTTTTAAGACAAATTAGCCTATATCCCCCGTCCAGTATGCGAACGTAGCTACTATTTATATAGCACATTGGCGATCAACAGAGCCACAATTGACAACTAAAATGACTGCCCTGAGGCTCTCTGCAGTCCCGACAACAACTCATTTCATAGCTGGAAGGCCAGCCAGCGCACCACGCCTTCACTCAACTCCCGCATGACTCCTGGTGCTCGGGCTTCATACGGGCGGGCGCCCTTGCGGTGCCGCTCAATCCATTGCGCGAATTCCTCAATCGCAGCCTGCTCATAGAAGGCAACCATGACTTCGTAGTTCAAGAACAGACTTCGTTCATCAAGATTTGCTGATCCTGCCATGGCGATTTCATCGTCAATGACCACCGCCTTTGCGTGGATCATCGCCGGTACAAACCAGACCCGTGCTCCGGCTGCCGAAAGCTCTCTGAGAGCCGCGTGACGCGCCATGTCAGCCAGCCTGTGATTTGACTTGCGTGGAAGTATCAGATCGACCGCTATTCCGCGCCGGGCAGCCAGCGTGAGCGCCATTTGCAGAGTTGCATCCGGCACAAAATAGGGTGAGACCGCCAGGATTCTGGTTTGAGCCGCAAAACAACTTGAGATCAGCAGCGTGTAAACCGTATCTTCAGTCTGATCCGGGCCACTGGGCACCAGTTGAACTGCTGCTGGCCCAATCGCCAGTACCGATTGGGATCGCGGTTGCGACTTAGGTCGATGCGCCTGGGTCGCAAAGTCCCAATCTTTATTGAACTGTTCTTGTACTTGTTTGGCGATGGCTCCCGCCAACTCAAAACTCAGATCGATCCAACGCCCCTTTTTGTGGATAAAAGAAGGGTCCCCTTCAAAGTATTCCGCGGCAAGGTTACGCCCTCCCATCCATACCCGATCACTGTCTGCAAGCACCATTTTTCGGTGATTTCGAAGGTTGGTCCGGCCAGGGAACGGGGACCTCCACGGCGAGACGAAAATGGCAACTTTCACCCCAGCCGCCTTTAGTGGGCGCAAGTCTGGATGCCCTCCAAGATAACGCCCGATGCCGTCAATCATCAACCGGACCCGAACCCCCCTACTTGCGCTTTGCATGAGATGCCGGGCGACTTCCTGACCCAATACATCGCCCGCCAAGACAAAAGTGCATAGATCCAGCGTGGCGGTTGCGCTGTCGATGACTGATAACAGGGACTGTAGTGCGTGCTGGCCATCTTCGTGCAGCACGAAGTGATCGTAGGTCGAAGGAGCGGGCAGACCCAGGGTACTGGCAAGAATTTGAATTCGCGCCGCGGGCTGACTGGCTTTTTGAATTGCCGGTACACGAGCCCGTTGATGTGCAGCAAGCGGCCGGGTTATCTTTCGATTGCCAATCAAAAGATAAAGTGGCAACGCCAGGTACGGCATCAATGCCAGAGACACAAACCAGGCGATGGCGGCGGACGGATGGCGACGCTGTCGCAGGGTGTGCGAAGCAATCAGGTAGATGCCCAAGGCCAATAGGGTGACGAGTCCATGAAATGAAACCCAATGTTGTACGAACAGATCAATCAACATGGTCGCTTGGTCCCTGGTTTGACTTTGCGACCCACACTCTCGTTGGGGGCACGCGTCTTCCTCACCGCACCAACCCGGGATAGAGTCTGGACGCGATGGCCAGCAGCAAAAGAAAAACAGCGGCCATCACGCCAAAACTGGTGGTCTGCGAATACATTCCATGGCCGCCGGCGATCATTGAGTGCCGCAGGGCATCCACGAGATAGGTCAAGGGATTGAGAACAGCAATCGCCTTGAGCCAACCGGGCATCAGTTCGATCGGGTAAATCGCGTTAGAAGCAAAAAACAAAGGCATGGTCAGCACTTGACCAATGCCCATGAATCTCTCACGCGTCTTGACCACGCAGGCAATGACCAACGAGAAGGTCGCAAAGATGCAGGAACCGAGAAACACCGCAAGCGCCACGCTGACCATGGCCCACAAGTCCCATCGAATTCCTACGTTCAACCCGATGGCGACCAGATAGACCACGATCGCTTGAACCAGCCCGCGCAAACCCGCCGCCACGGCTTTACCCAGTACCAGCGCGGTGCGGGAGGCTGGCGTAACGAGCAGCTTGTGGATAATCCCCAGATCGCGTTCCCAGATGATGGCGATGCCGTAGAAGATGGCACTAAACAGGATGCTTTGCGCCAGGATGCCTGGCGCCATGAAATCAAGGTAGCTGATGTTGCCGGTCGGAATACCACGCACCTGGCTGAAAACTTGACCGAACACGGCCAGCCACAGGACCGGCTGGACCGCGCGTGACAACAACTCAGTCGGGTCGCGCAACAGCTTGTGGATTTCGGCCTGTGCCACAGCCGCCGTCGCGTAAACAAAGTCTTTCATGGTCTATCCCAATCGTTGGGCAGTGCCCCGGGTTTCGCGTACCTCGCGGTAGTGGCCGCCCTGCTCGATCACCACGCCACTGTACGCCACGAAAACGTCACTCAGACTGGCCGCCGGACCAATCTGATTTTTCAGGTCGGCGGGGCGCCCCACCACCGCCAGGCGGCCTTGATGAAGGATCGCCAGCTGGTCGCACAGGTAGTCTGCCTCCTCCATGTCATGGGTCGTGAGGAGAATCGTCATGCCGGTGGACGCTTTGAGTTCCAGCAGACGCTCCCAGACCGTTCGTCGTGCCACGGGGTCCAGTCCGATGGTGGGCTCGTCCAGAAAAAGCACTTCGGGTCGGTGCATCGTGGCCTGGGCGATTTCCAGACGCCGGATCATGCCGCCAGAATAGGTTTTGACCAGATTGGCGGCAACCGACTCCAGGCCAGAAAAAATCAGGGCCTCGTGAATGCGGGCGGCGCGCTCAGGCCCACGCAAGCCATACAGACTGGCAGACAACATAAGATTTTCAGTCGCCGTCAGTGCACCATCCGCCGACAGCATTTGAGGTACATAACCGATGCGTCGGCGTACTTCAACGGGTCTGCTCGCCACATCGAATCCCGCGACGGTCGCTGAACCGGATGTGGCTTCCAGCAGGGTCGTCAGGATTTTGATAGCGGTACTTTTACCCGCACCATTGGGTCCCAACAAGCCGAAGATGCATTGGTGGGGAATTTTCAAATCGAGGTGATCAAGCGCACAAAACGCACCGAATTTCTTGGTGAGAACGCTCATTTCGATCGCACATATCGGATTGGTGTTGTTCATGACCCGCTCTCGGTTGGGCAAACGTTTCCTGGGGTGATCCCAGTGCAATCAAGGCGTCCGCATCGTCAATGCGCTTGTCAATTTCGGCATCCAGAGGGCGGCCACCCAGGTCCTGTCCATCCAGCACGCGCAGGTCCATCGCCTCGATCACGCGCCGCACCGTTCGTTGTAGTGCGTCTGTTTCGGCCACATGGTCGGGGTGGGGGTTGTAGGTGTAAGAAAGAAAGACGTGTTTCATGCTTTTCCCGATTTGTGGGCGAATTTCGACATGGGACTGCGCTGGTTTTGCACATGACCATCTCCCGCCCAGGTCAGTTGCGAAGTGAGTTTACCGCGCTTGCGCCACTTGGGTAGACAAATGCCTTTGGCGCACCATCGAAATCGGCAATTGCGCGGGTGTCCCAAACAGTGGCGGACGTATTGCGCTACGTCTTGAGCTGTCTTTGCAGCATATCGGCGACCGCCGCAAAGTCACGAGCGCTGAGGGGTGCACCGCGCGTCGTCGTTGATCTTTGTCTGGCTACGTCGCCTTCTTGGCCGGTCGCGCGCTGGAACCCTTGGGCTGGTCCTTCTTATTCTCCAGCGGCAAAAACCCAATCGGCCGTTTCGGTGGCTGCGGCGGTGTTGTGAGTTCACGCACCGCGTCGAGCAGTTGGCGCAGTTGCAGCCGGGTATTGCGGCTAAAAGTACCGTGTGACAGCTCCAGGCTTTCGGTCTTCATCTCCAGTTCGGACAGCCGCTTGGCTACGTCTGCATTCGAGGAGAGTGCCTCACGCAAATGCACAAAAGCGCGGACCACGTAAATACCCATCTCCACCGCTTGGGCGGAGGCCAACACATTGGCCGCCTGAATCGCCCCATGTTCAGTGAAGGCATAGGGCAACACCTTCGAGAATTTGAGCTTCTGAAGGTGGTCGCAATTTGCGACCACCTCGGCCTTCTCGGTAGGCGTGAGCTGAAACAGGAAATCCGCAGGGAAGCGTTCCCGGTTGCGCTTGACCTGCTCATTGAGCCGCTTGGTCGGCACGCCATACAGCGCGGCCAGGTCCACATCGATCATCACCCGCAGGCCACGGATCACCTGGATACGCCCCTCAATGCGCGGGACCAGTACCGCGCTCATGCGGTCGATACCGGGTTGATCAGGGTTGAGATCATGGCTGGCATCCTTTCTGCAAAGTGCCTGTGGGAAAGCCATCCGTGAGGTGGCTGTCGCTGACGAATATTCGCACCATGGTGGTCGGCCTCCCGTGCCTTCGGGCGTGTCGCCCTGTTGCCGCATTCTATGGCGGCGAATTGGTTTTGACGAGTGGTGTTGGCCCGGCCGGTTCAAGCAGCCGTTTTTGGCAATTTCTACATGGGAAATGTGGCTCCAGCGTCCGTAGAATGTGCGTGCGCAGCTATCAAATGTGTAGTAGCAGCCAAGCCTGATGCTTGTGCTGCCGAATCCAATGAAACTGCGGGGGAGACCATGTCGCGGTTGATCCCGCCCTTGACCATCCAGGACCCTTGACAAGCTGTCAACGTCGCATTATTATTTCGACGTGTATCTAATTAGACGGTTTTGACAATACGCATGAGCACCCGCAATGAAACCTTCAAGGCGATTGCCGATCCCGGCCGGCGGGAGATCTTGCGCCTGCTGCGCAAAGGCGAAATGACCGCAGGGGATCTGGCCGGGCGATTCGACATGACCAAACCCACCATGTCGCATCACTTTGCCGTGCTCAAGGATGCCGACCTGATCACCAGCCGGCGGGACGGGCAAACCATTTGGTATTCACTCAATACAACGGCGCTGGAGGATGTCATTGCGTGGGCAATTGACCTGGCCGGAACCGGGAAAAACAGAGGCAAAAAATGAAAACAAGTTATTCCCTGATGTCGGTTTTGCTGGTGCTGGCGGCCGAGATCGCCTTGTTCGCGCTGCTGCCGCGACTGTCGCCGAAACGATTTGAAGTGGATTCGTTCCTGCCCACCTATTGGTACCTAATGTTGCTGATAGTGGCGGTGTCGGGCTACTTTCTTGCAGTCGTGATGTGGGCCGCGTTGACCGGCACTGGCGACATCGGTCGCGCCATACTTGCTGGCGTTTCAGTCCTGATTGCATTGACCGGCAATGTGCTGGGGAAAGTGCGGCGCAATTTCTATATCGGTGTGCGCACGCCCTGGACGCTGGCGAGTGAGCGGGTCTGGTACACGACCCATCGCCTGGCCGCCTGGCTCATGGTGCTGAGCGGGCTCATTTGTCTGGTCCTGGCGCTGCTGGGCGCGCCGGTCTGGATCTGGATGACGGTGCTTCTTGGTGGATCGCTGACGCCGGTTGCCTATTCGCTTTATTACTACAAGCGTCTGGAAAAGCGCGGCGAGCTGGATGTGCCGGCATAGTCCTCGGCAGACCTGCGCACCAGCAGATGCTTGTCATCTGGACAAGGTCATATTTTCACAAAGCAATTGCTTGCCACAAATACAGACTTTCGGTATGCTGCGGGGCAATGAAGCCCCCAGTGTCGTCAATCAAATCAGAGCCAGTAGCGGCGCTCGACCCGGTGATCAGGCGCCCGCGTGGCCGCCCGCGCAAGACCGAGGATGAGCGCGACGACGGCAATCGTCGGCAACAGTTGCTCACAGCGGCGGCCCGCCTGTTTCGCGACAAAGGCTTTGACGCCACCAGCACGCGTGACATTGCAGCGGCTGTGGGCATGCACAGCGGCTCCCCCTTTTATCATTTCAAGAGCAAGGACGCGCTGCTGTATGCTGTGATGGAAGAAGGCATGCACGCGGCCATTGCGCGGCAAGCCCGGGCCCTACAGGGTGCCAGGCCAGATGCCGTGATGGCACCCAAGGCCGCGCCCATAGCGGACGCGCCACGGGTGCAGATCCGGCGGCTGATTCGCGCTCACTTTGACACGTTGTTGGGGCCGGGCAATGACTTCGTCCCGGTGATGCTCTACGAACACCGCTCCCTGGGTGCAGGCCAGCGGGCATCGCTGGCCAAGCTGCAAGTGGCCTACGAATCGGCCTGGACCCCGGTGCTGGAAGCCCTGCACGCGAGTGGCCAGTTGGGCGCGCCAGTGAAGCTCTCAAGGCTGTTGATGCTGGGCGCGCTGAACTGGTCGGTGCAGTGGTTTGATCGCAAAAAAGGCTCCTCGCTCGATGAGCTGACGGAGGCCGCCATGGCTTTGTTTTTGAGGGAATCCTGATGGACTACAAATCGGTATTTGCGCCGGGCTTGTTCGCTGGCAAAGTGGTGCTGATAACCGGCGGTGGTTCCGGCATTGGGCGCTGTGTGGCGCATGAGCTCGCCGCCCTCGGCGCACACACGGTGCTGATCGGGCGCAAGGCCGCGAAGCTGCAAACCGTGGTGGCTGAAATTGCCCAAGACGGTGGCGGCGCCAGTTTCTTTGTCTGTGACATCCGGCAAGAAGATGTTGTCAAGCAGACGGTGGCCGCCGTGGTCACCGCGCAGGGCCGCATCGACGGTTTGGTCAACAATGCCGGTGGCCAATACATGATGCCGCTCGAAGCCATCAGCGCCAAGGGCTGGGAGACGGTGATCAACACCAATCTGACCGGCGGTTTCCTGATGGCGCGTGAATGCTATCTCCAGTCCATGAACAAGAACGGTGGCAGTATCGTCAACATGGTGGCTGACATGTGGGGTTCCATGCCCGGCATGGGGCACAGTGGGGCAGCGCGCGCTGGCATGGTGAGCTTTACTGAGACGGCGGCACTGGAGTGGGCTGGCCGGGGCGTGCGTGTTAATGCGGTAGCCCCTGGCTATATCGCGTCGAGCGGCATGGACCATTACCCGCCGGAGATGGCGCCGATGCTGCGCGAGATGACCAATACGATTCCACTGGGGCGCTTTGGTACCGAGGCTGAAGTGTCAGCGGGGATTGTCTTTTTGCTCACTCCGGCGGCGGCTTTTATCAGCGGCAGCACACTGCGCATCGACGGTGCCCGGCCGCAGGTGCGCATGGGTTGGCCGATGCGCGTGGCCTCGGCAGAGGCGCAGCAACGCGATGCCATCAAGCCTTTCAATGGCTTTCATCGCGCCCGGACACCCAAGGTGTTTTCTTCTTGAACGGTCGGAAATAGACATGAACCATATCTA
This sequence comes from Rhodoferax sp., assembly GCA_017880985.1. Classification (GTDB taxonomy): domain Bacteria; phylum Pseudomonadota; class Gammaproteobacteria; order Burkholderiales; family Burkholderiaceae_C; genus Rhodoferax. Next base: position 12,132 of record JADGRK010000039.1, read on the forward strand.
CGGCCTGGCCGGCGTCCATGAAGGAGTTGGCCTCGCGTCAGCTCGGTCTGTGAGAATCGGGGCATGACACAACACCTTGCAGCCGAAACAGCGGTCGAGTTCGAAGAAGAATTCGTCACCGGACTTAAAAAAGTCTTTGAAGAAATGATTGTTTTCAACCAGGTTCTGGGCCTGAAGATCACCTCCCTGAAGCCGACCCAAGTCCGCGGGCGCATCGACATGAAGCCCGAA
>JADGRK010000316.1 GCA_017880985.1 Rhodoferax sp.
GGTTTGGGCTGGTAGCTGAACACCATGGCAGTCAGGTTGCTGGGGAAACTGCGCGCCAGCACGTTATAGGCCTGCACCGCCTGGATGTAGCGATTGCGCGCGACTGTGACGCGGTTCTCGGTGCCTTCAAGTTGCACCCGCAAATCTAAAAACCCCTGATTGGCTTTCAGGCTCGGGTATTGCTCCGAGACCGCCATCAAACGACTCAAGGCCGAGCCCAATTCGCCTTGCGCTGCCTGAAATTTCTTGAACGCTTCCGGGTTGTTCAGCGTCTCCGGCGTGACCTGAATCGAGGTCGCTTTGGCGCGCGCCTCGATCACCCTGGTCAACGTCTCCTGTTCGAACGCTGCTTCGCCTTTGACGGTGGCCACAATGTTGGGCACCAGGTCCGCGCGACGCTGATATTGGTTCAGCACTTCGCTCCAGGCCGACTTGGTCTGCTCGTCCAGGCGTTGAAACTCGTTGTAGCCACATCCGGTCAGCGACAGGGCGGCGAGCAGAATCAATAACCAGCGTGTCATATCGATCTCCAACGTAAAATTGTCTGACATTAGCATAGATTTTCGGCCCAAATTAAATTCGGCACACTTCAACATCAAGCCACCATGTGCCCGGGCCCCACTGTTTGAGCAAAAGCGCGGCAGAATGCAGCACAACTGCGTATTACTACAAGATGTCCAAAACCCAAAAGCAGGCCGCCTCAATCGGCGGCAGCGCCGATGAAATTGAAGCCGCTTTTTACGAGGCCATGCAAAGCGCTGACATCGAAAAGCTGATGGCTTGCTGGGCCGACGAAGATGAGGTTGTGTGCGTGCACCCGGGCGGACCGCGGTTGGTCGGTTTGGGCGCTATTCGGGCAGCGTTTGATGCCATGTTTTCGAACGCCAGTATTCGTGCCTGGCCCGAAGACGTGCGCAAGATCGAGTCACTCGCCAGCAGCGTGCACAACGTGCGCGAGCGCATTGAAGTCCTGACCAATGAGGGTCCAATACAGGCGTTTGTGATCGCCACCAACGTCTATCACAAAACCGCCCAGGGCTGGCGCATGGTCGCCCACCATGCCAGTCCGGGCTCGCAGCAGGAGGAGTCGGACATCCATGAGACAGCGCCGGTTTTTCATTGACAAAACAAGCCGTTAGCTCTTAATGGATGAGATCGTCAGGCAAGCGCTGGTCAAGTGGCCCAATGTGCCCGCTTGCCACGGCTGGCTCGGCCTTGATGCGCGTGGCAACTGGTTCATGCGCGACGAGCAGGTGCAAGCCGAGGGCCCTTTTGCCAGCGGCACTCTGCAAAGCAAAGGCGCGCCGCTCAAGCACGAAAGACTGATTGAATTCATCGGGCGCAACTACCAGCCCGATTCGCTTGGGCAATGGTACTTCCAGAATGGCCCGCAACGCGTCTATGTCGAGCTCGAAACCACGCCGCTGATCTGGCGCGTCAACGCCGACCTGGCGCTGCACGACCACCGGGGCGTCGTGGCACAGGTGCAAGCTTGCCTGCAGGACGAACTCGGCCGCGTCTATCTACAGGCCGACACCGGATTCGGCCTGGTGCACAGCCTGGACGTCATCCATGCGGCAGATGCCGTCGAGCACGGACTGTGGCGACCTCAAAACGTGCTGGCGGCTGACTTGCCAGCGCTCTTCAACTACGTTACCAGTCCGCAGTTGCTACAAAATAAATAGCTGTTAGTGCAATGTGGACGGCGGCTGCAGGCTTAATAACCTCAAGAAACTTAAAAACACCTATTTTGCTGCCGAAGCGGCGGCGGCCGGTGCGCTGGCACCCGCTTCGGCACCGATGGCGGCAGGCGCGTTGGGCTCCTCAAACTTGCCACCGGCCGCGTTGACCATGTAAACCACGGCGCGACCAATTTCCAGCTCCTGAAAATCACCACCGCCCTGGGGCACCATGGCGTTCTTGCCTTTGACGGCCGAGTTCAGCAGGGCGTCATAGCCGGCTTTGATGCGCGGTGCCCAAGCCACCGCATCGCCAAATTTGGGTGCGCCCACCAGGCCCGCGGTGTGACAGGCGGTGCACTGGGCTTTGAAGACTTCTTCACCGGTCCTGAGTGGCCGGTTGGCATCACGGATCTGGACGGCACCAATCTTCTGGATGCGCGCTTCAATTGCAATCTCCTGGTCCATGGCACCTGCGGCGGGCTTATTGCCTGCGGTCACGTAGTAAACCAAACCAATAATGGCAAAAATCGGAACCACAAACGAGAAGGTCACGGCAAGCAGCACTTGCCTGGGATTTTTGATGGGGCCGTTGTGCGCCTCTTCGTGAACAGTGGCATCGCTCTTGTCGTTCATGGTGTTACTTAGTTAGTTGGGGACAGAGCTGGCTCGTTACACGTAGCTGCGGTCTGTCCCGCAAGATTTCTTGAAATCTGGGCTGAAAGGGCAGGGCGCGATTATAGCGGCGGCCTCTCTGAAAGCACCTACAATCTCCCCTTGGACAAGCGGCTGTAGCTCAGTGGATAGAGTATTGGCCTCCGAAGATTAGCTTCTATGCAAAAAGAGCGTTTACCAGACCGCCTTGTAGCGTAAGTGGTTACTTCTTCGGTCAAATTTGGTCCAAGTGCTGGGCCAAATATAAACCCCTCTGGCTAGACATGACTCCTTATCAATGGAGTTGTCAGTGTCTGCCATTCAAATCCCCGGGCTCGATATCGAAGAACGAAGTCCCGGCACCTTTCGGGTCCGCGTGCGGGTCTATCCCTTCTTCGCTCTTACCAATACATTCGGCAACGAACTTGCGTCGCTGAGTTGGGGCTGCCAACAGCTTGAGCGCCTGCATGCTTTGCATAAACAGCTCAGCGATGAATCGCGCTTGCCAAACGCTGCGTTGAGTCGAGAAGCAGCGCAAGCGCTTGGGATGGCGGACTTGATCGCCGGCAAAGGCGAATCGAGTGCAGTCAGTTCTGCAAGAGTATCGTCTCCAGGGGACGAAATCTTCGTCTTCGAAGTTCTTGACAGCTACATCCAGAACGAGGCGAAGGAACTTAGCGATAGCTACGCCGGCCGTGCCCGGCGACCTAAGGAGTATTTTGGTAATGCGGCCCTCTCCAGCATTGGTACCGCGTCCCTCAAGGTCCATATTGACGCGCGTCTGAGTGGAGAGTTGGGGTCGGGGAGGTCGAAAACCGCCTCTTATGCAACAAAGAACCGGGAGTATCAACGCAACCTGCGACGCCGTCATCGTGGCGTGCCTGTAGTTGCGACCCCTCGGTCCTGCGAACTGCCCTGCACCGGATCGGTGCGCCATAAAGTCAAGCTGTTCCGTCAAGCCCTCAGGGCCTATGTCAGACGAGACGACGCCCGCAGAGAGCGAATTGGCTCCTACATTGTCACGCATCCGATTGTCTGTATCGAACTCCCCTCCCCCGGTGAACCCCGAAAACGCCGCATTAACGATGAGGAGTTGTCAAGGATTTTGGCCAAGATGTCCTGCCCCATGAAGCGGGTGGCCATTCTGTTGTGCATCTACACGTCGATTCGTCGTGCCGAAGTCATTTCGTTGAGAAACGAGGATGTCAATTGGGCAGAAAGTACCGTCCTGCTTCGCGCTCCTGTGGAGCCCGACCCAGCCCGACCGGGGCAGATGCGAAAGAAGCGCAAGACGAAAACTGTTGAACGCGAGGTTCCTCTTGTGCCTCAGGCAATCGAGCTTCTCCGCAGTGTTTGCGGCAACAGGAAGGG
>JADGRK010000040.1 GCA_017880985.1 Rhodoferax sp.
TTGGTGGTGTTTAGCGTGGCGATCTCACACCGGCTGCAACTGTCTCGGGTCGGTCGCGCCTGGATGGCTATTCGCGAAGACGAAACTGCTGCCAAGGCGATGGGCATCAACACCCGCAATCTGAAACTGTTGGCTTTTGGCATGGGTGCCACCTTTGGCGGTGTCTCCGGTGCCATGTTTGCCTCGTTCCAGGGTTTTGTTTCACCCGAGTCCTTCAGCTTGATGGAGTCGATCATGATCGTGGCGATGGTGGTGCTGGGCGGCATTGGGCATTTGCCGGGCGTCATTTTGGGTGCGTTGCTGCTGTCGGCTTTGCCTGAAGTGCTGCGTTATGTGGCCGGACCGCTACAGGCCATGACCGGTGGCCGACTTGATTCGGCAATTTTGCGCCAGCTCCTGATTGCGCTGGCCATGATCATCATCATGCTGATGCGTCCACGCGGCTTGTGGCCATCGCCTGACCATGGCAAGTCGCTCCTGAATAGCAAATGAAACTTTGTGGGAAAGACTGAGACCGAAAAGTTTGCGGGACAGACCGAAGTTACGCGAAGCGAACAAGCTCTGTCCTCAACATTTCAAGGCGAGCCAGCCCTCTCCCAACTGATTAGAAAGTGGATATGACAGACACTGTACTTAACGTTGCCAACGTTTCCAAACGATTTGGTGGCCTGCAGGCCTTGAGCGACGTTGGCATCAAGATCATGCGCGGTCAGGTTTATGGTCTGATTGGGCCCAATGGCGCTGGCAAAACCACGTTTTTCAATGTGCTGACCGGCCTCTACGCGCCTGACAGCGGCAGCTTTGAATTGGCGGGTAAGACCTATCGTCCCAGCGCTGTCCATGAAGTGGCCAAAGCCGGCATTGCGCGCACCTTTCAGAACATTCGCCTGTTCGCCGAAATGACGGCCCTGGAAAACGTCATGGTGGGGCGTCACGTTCGCACCCACTCAGGGCTGATCGGTGCCATTTTTCACACCCCAGGTTTCAAGGCCGAAGAAGCCGCCATTGCTAAGCGCTCACATGAGTTGCTGGACTACGTGGGCATTGCCACCCTGGCCGACTACAAAGCCCGCACGCTGAGCTATGGCGACCAGCGTCGGCTTGAAATAGCGCGCGCGCTGGCGACCGACCCACAACTGATTGCGCTGGATGAACCGGCGGCCGGCATGAACTCCACCGAGAAGGTGATGCTGCGTGAGCTGATCGACAAGATCCGCAATGACAACCGCACTATTTTGCTCATTGAGCACGATGTAAAGCTGGTGATGGGCCTGTGTGATCGGGTGACAGTGCTGGACTATGGCAAACAGATCGCCGAAGGCACGCCGGCCGATGTGCAGAAAGACGCAAAAGTGATCGAAGCCTATCTAGGTACCAGCGGAAAATGACGATGAATACTTTTCTTAAAGTGACAGGTCTCAAAGTGGCTTATGGTGGCATTCAGGCCGTCAAAGGGGTTGACTTTGAAGTGCATGAAGGCGAGTTGGTGTCGCTGATCGGCTCCAATGGCGCTGGCAAAACAACCACCATGAAAGCCATTACGGGTTCTCTGCCAATCAACGAGGGGGACATCGAGTACCTGGGCAAAAGCATTCGCGGTCAAGGTCCGTGGGATCTGGTCAAGCAGGGTCTGGCCATGGTGCCCGAAGGACGTGGGGTGTTTGCTCGAATGAGCACGGTTGAGAACCTGCAGATGGGTGCTTACATTCGCAGTGACAAGGCCGCGATACTCGCTGACATCGACAAGGTGTTCAGCATCTTCCCGCGTCTCAAGGAGCGCAGTGATCAGCTCGCAGGCACGCTTTCGGGCGGCGAGCAGCAAATGCTGGCGATTGGCCGCGCCTTGATGAGTCGGCCCAAAGTGCTGCTGATGGACGAGCCGTCCATGGGCCTGGCGCCGATCATGGTGGACAAGATTTTTGAAGTGGTGCGAGATGTTTATGCACAAGGTGTAACCATATTGCTGGTCGAGCAAAACGCCAGCCGCGCGCTGGCCATAGCCGACCGAGGTTACGTGATGGAGTCCGGCCTCATCACCATGTCGGGCGACGCCAAGACCATGCTCAACGACCCCAAGGTGCGTGCCGCTTATCTGGGTGAGTAGTCAAACTGCTTACCAAGGTCAATGATTTTCGTGTTGGCCTTGTTTTGTGAGGTTTTCTGCAGGATTGTTTGATTTTGCTCAAGGTCAAGAGGACCTAATCGCGGCAAAGTCTGATTGATGTTGCCAGCCAAAACAATTTCTCCCTCGGTCGAACTTCAGGTCGCTGTGCGCGGTGCGCTACTGCTCAGACGGCGAGTAGCCCCCGCTTGGGTTGTTTATCTGGAGTCTGGTCGGGTCGCCTTGGGTGTGATGGAGGGCGATGCCATGGAGCACCAGCTTGGCGTGCTGGAAGGACCGTGCTGGCTGGAGGCGTCGTCTGCCGTGCTGAGGTTGCCTCATATGGTCGATGCGGTGGCAGAAACTGACGTGTCATTGCGTTGTGTGCCGATGGCCGACTTTCACCGATCCCTTGCTGCGATGCCTGCGCCTGCCCAGACCGTGTTGCATGATGTGGCAATGGCGCACCGCCAGCAAACCGACTTTGCCATCAGTCGTTTGGCCAAAGACGCCGAGTCCCGCTGTGCCGAGTGGCTCTTGCGCCATGCCCAGACGGGAGACACTGGTGTGATGGCGGTATTGCTCCAACTGCGCAAGCGATCGATGGCCGCGCAACTGGGCATTGCCCCTGAGACGCTGTCACGCGTGCTGCGCCACCTGCGCGAACGCAGTTTGATCAGTGGGTCGGGGCGGACACTGAACCTGGTCGATCCCGGTGGCTTGAGATCGTTGGCTGGCGTCTGAATTGGCAAGGTCCGAACCAGAAGTAGCGACGCGAATTTTGACAGCACGATGAGTGGGAACGTTTGCTCACGGATGTGTCAACCCGCACCCACGCAAATCTCCCTAGCCTTGGCGACTGGTTTCAGACGGTCAGTGCCCGCAACACGTTTTCCGCTGTCGCCGGCGCGGCCAATCTCACGCTTTGTCCATCCCGCGCGCTTGCGCCACGGCATCTCGCAGCGCCTCATAGACGCTGATCGCCGACATTGACGGCGACTCTCCCACGGCTTTGGAAGCAAACACGTTTTCCTCGGGATTGGGCTCGGGCCATGGATCGACCTTGAAGCGCGCTGTCAGGTCTCTCGCAGTGGGAATTCTGCAGGTGCTGGGCGGGTGGGTGCTACATTGCGCGGTGACACAATTTCGCCGCCATGTTCTAAGATGCGAGGCGGATTGAATCAGCTTTAGGTTGGCATCAACTTTGCGTTTATGAATAACAGCTTCCTATCTATACACCAATGAGATCAGCCGCTCCATGACGACCCCACGCCTTCAGCTTGCGGGTATCACCAAGAGTTACCCTGGCGTGGTCGCCAATGACGACGTGTCCCTGACCGTTTTGCCGGGCGAAACGCACGCCGTGCTGGGCGAAAACGGTGCCGGCAAATCGACCCTGATGAAAATCATCTATGGCTCAATCAAACCCGATGCCGGGCAGATGATGCTCAACGGACAGCGGATGCAGATCCATAGTCCCAAGGAAGCGCGGGCCAACGGCATCAGCATGGTGTTCCAGCACTTCAACCTGTTTGACACCATGACGGTGGCCGAGAACGTCTGGCTCGGGCTGACCCGGACTTCCCTTGAGCAGGTCACTGCGAGCATTCTCGGCAAGGCAAGCGAGTACGGGCTTGAAATCGATCCTGCGCGTCCGGTGCACACCTTGAGTGTGGGAGAGATGCAACGGGTGGAAATTATTCGCGCCTTGCTGACTCGGCCGGAGCTGCTGATTCTGGATGAGCCCACCTCTGTGCTGACCCCCCAAGCCGTGGAAAAACTTTTTGTGGTGCTCAAAAAACTGGCATCCGAGGGTTGCAGCATTTTGTATATCAGCCACAAGTTGCATGAAATTCGTGAGCTCTGCAATGCCTGCACCGTCCTGCGCGGGGGCCGGGTCACCGGGGTCTGCAATCCGGCCAATGAATCCAATGCCTCGCTCTCAAGCATGATGATTGGTGCCGAGCCACCCCAGTTGACCCATCGCGCGCTCCACGCCGGTGCGCCGGTGTTGCGTGTGCGGGACTTGAGACTCACGCGTGAGGACCAGTTTGGCGCGGACCTGGAGGGCATCACCCTGGAGGTGCGTGCGGGCGAGGTGCTTGGCATTGCCGGTGTTTCCGGCAACGGCCAGAAGGAACTGCTCTATGCCCTGTCGGGTGAAGATGTGCGCGCGAGGCGGGGGGCGATATTCATTGGTGACGCCGATGTGTCGCGCCTGCACCCGGGCGAGCGGCGCAAGCTCGGTTTGCATTTTGTGCCGGAAGAGCGTTTGGGTCGGGGTGCGGTACCCACGCTGGACCTGGCGCACAACCTGTTGCTCACACGGCATGAAGCCATTTCGCATCCGGATGTTGCCGGGGGTTGGATCCGGCTTGCGCCATTGGAAGCGCAGGCTGATCGGATCATCCGGCGTTTTAATGTAAAAACGGGTGGTTCGCGCTCGCTGGCGCGTTCCCTGTCAGGTGGCAATTTGCAGAAATTCATCGTCGGGCGAGAAATCGATGCCGCGCCCAGGCTGTTCATCGTGTCGCAGCCGACCTGGGGCGTCGATGTCGGTGCGGCAGCGCAAATTCGCGCTGAGATTCTGGCGTTGCGCGATGCCGGTTGCGCCGTGCTCGTGGTGAGCGAAGAACTCGATGAACTGTTTGAGCTCAGTGACCGCCTGCACGTCATCGCCCGCGGCCGACTGTCGCCTTCGGTTCCGATCGGCGAAGCGACAGTAGAGAAGATTGGCGAGTGGATGAGCGGTTTATGGGATCTTGCGGGACAGACCGCAGTTACACGAAGTGAACAAGCTCTGTCCCCAACAGATAACGGGATGTTGGATGTCCATCTTGAGAGACAGACTGCAGTGACACGTGCCCAGCATGCTTAAGCTTGAAGCCCGGTCCCAGTCTTCCGCGCTGTGGAGCTACGCCTCGCCGCTGCTGGCGCTGCTGTTCACCGTCGCCATTGGCGTTGTGTTGTTCGCTGCCTTGAGCAAAGACCCGGTGAGTGGTTTGCGGGTTTTTTTCTGGGAGCCGATCAAGAGCGGCTACGCGCTGGGTGAATTGACCGTCAAGGCCACGCCGCTGCTGCTGATTGCGCTGGGTCTGGCGGTGTGCTTTCGCTCCAACGTCTGGAACATTGGGGCCGAAGGGCAGTATGTGCTGGGTGCCATCGCGGCCAGCGGTGTGGCGCTGCTGGCGGATCAGAGCAGTACTGGCTGGATTGTGATTCCGATTCTTGTTGCAGGCGTGCTGGGTGGCATGTTTTGGGCTGGCATCACGGCCTGGTTGCGGGATCGTTTCCATGCCAACGAGATTTTGGTGAGCCTGATGCTGGTGTACGTGGCGGTTCAGTTGCTCAGTTACATGGTGGCGGGCCCCTGGAAAGACCCGCAGGGCTACAACTTTCCGCAGAGCAAGAACTTCGATCTTGTGACCCGCATTCCGCGCTTGTTTGAGGGTTCACGCGTGAGCATTGGCGTGTTCCTGGCCTTGGCGGGTGTTGTCGGGGCATGGATATTCCTGTTTCGCACACGTGCCGGTTTTGCGCAGCAGGTCGGTGGCTTGGCACCGGCCGCCGCGCGCTATGCCGGTTTTTCCTCGCGCCGCGCCTTGTGGGTGGCGTTGCTGGTCTCGGGCGGTATGGCCGGACTGGCAGGCGCGCTTGAAGTGGCCGGGCCGATCGGGCAACTCACGCCTTACGTGCCGGCCGGCTACGGCTTTGCCGCCATCATCGTCGCCTTTGTCGGGCGACTGCATCCGGTCGGCATGGTGTTCTCGGCCATTTTGATGAGCATGTTTTATATCGGCGGAGAGCTCGCACAGTCGCGCCTGGGGCTGCCCAAGTCGCTCACCGGTGTGTTTCAGGGTTTGCTGCTGTTCACCTTGCTGGCCTGCGATACGTTGGTGAATTACCGCTTGAAGTGGGGCAAATGATGGAATCTTACGCATTGCTCGTCGCCGCCACGCTCAACGCCGGCACGGTGCTCGCGCTGGCCTCGCTCGGCTTGCTGATCAACGAAAAGGCCGGCATCGTCAATCTGGGTGCCGAGGGCATGATGCTGTGCGCTGCGATTGCCGGTTTTGCTGCCGTGGTCCACTCAGGCAGTGACCTGATGGGGTTCGCAGCCGGTATTGGCGCTGGCGCCTTGCTGGCCCTTGTTTTTGGCGGACTGGTGATCTGGCTCAACACCAATCAATATGCCACCGGACTGGCGGTGAGCCTGTTTGGTGCCGGGTTTTCGGCCTTTGTCGGGGTTGGCTACGTGCAGGAGAAGATTGCGGCGCGGGCCAGTTTTGCCATTCCCTATCTGTCTGATATTCCACTGCTGGGCCCGGCCTTGTTCAGGCACCATCCCCTGGTTTATCTGACCGTTTTATTGGCACTGGCGTTGATCTGGTTTTTGTACCGCACGCGCGCCGGACTGGTGTTGCGCAGCGTCGGCGAAAGCCCTGAGTCGGCCCATGCGCTGGGTTATCCGGTGCGGCGCATTCGTTTGCTGGCCGTGGTCACGGGCGGGGCGCTGTGTGGCCTGGCCGGTGCTTATATTTCGATTGTTTATACCCCACTGTGGGTCGAAGGCATGGTGGCAGGCAAGGGCTGGATTGCCCTGGCACTGACGACATTCGCGACCTGGCGGCCAGCCCGGGTTTTGCTCGGGGCTTATTTGTTTGGCGGCGTGACCATGCTGCAATTTCACTTGCAGGGTATGGGTGTGGAAGTTCCGAGCCAGTTTTTAAGCATGCTGCCTTATTTGTCAACGGTCGTGGTGCTGGCACTGATTTCACGCAATCCACTGTGGATCCGCATCAATATGCCGACCTCGATTGGCAAGCCTTTCTATCCTGGTGCCTGATTTTACGGTCGATAATTGAAATTTTCTCAACCCCGATGCAACCCCTTGTCCAAAGAAGGAATTGAAATGACCGACTTGCAAAAACGCTCACTGCTGAAAATCGCAGCATTCACCGCGGTAGCTTCTGCGGTGCTGATGGGCTGCGGCAAAAAGGCAGAGCCCGCTCCCGCCCCGGCCCCTGCGCCGGTGGCTTCCGCTCCGGCGCCTGCGCCCAAGCCAGAGCCGCTCAAGATCGCCTTTGCCTATGTCGGCCCGGTGGGTGACGGTGGCTGGACCTTTGCGCATGACAACGGCCGCAAGGCGCTGGAAGCAGAGTTCGGCGACAAGATCAAGACCTCGTTTGTCGAGAACGTGCCCGAGTCCGCTGACGCTGAGCGTGTGCTGCGCGACATGGCCGGGCAAGGCAACAAGCTGATTTTTGGCACCACCTTTGGTTACATGGAACCGATGCTCAAGGTTGCCGTCGACAACAAGGGTGTCAAGTTTGAGCATGCCACGGGTTACAAGCAGGCCGAGAACCTGCGCACCTATGACAGCCGCACCTACGAAGGGGCCTATATGGCGGGTGTGATCGCCGGCAAGATGACCAAGACCAATACGTTGGGCGTCGTCGCCTCGATTCCAATCCCGGAAGTGATCCGCAACATCAACAGTTTCACGCTTGGGGCCCAGTCCAGCAATCCGAAAATCAAGACCAAAGTGGTGTGGGTGAACGGCTGGTTTGATCCGCCGAAAGAAACCGAGGCCGCCACCAGCCTGATCAACGGCGGTGCTGATGTGCTGTTCCAGAATACCGATTCGCCTGCTGTGCTCAAGACGGCCGAGGCCAAAGGCAAGCGCGCGTTTGGCTGGGACTCCGACATGACCGCCTATGGCCCCAAAGCGCACCTGGCATCGAGTGTGATTCACTGGGCACCGTACTACATCAAGGCCACCAAAGATGTGCTGGAAGGCAAGTGGGTTGGCGGTGGACACTCATGGTGGGGTGTGAAAGAAGGCGCCATCGACATTGTGTCGATTGCTGAAGATGTACCGGCGGAAACCAAGGCCAAGGTTGAGGAAGTGAAGAAGGGATTGGCTGATGGCAGCTTTTCCATCTGGAAAGGGCCGCTCAAAGACAACGCCGGCAAAGAAGTGCTGGCTAAAGATGTTGTGGCCGATGACAAGTTCCTCAGCGGTGTCAACTTCTACGTCAAGGGCGTTGAAGGCAAGATACCTGGCGGCAAATAACCGGCAGCCTGGCGACCTAAACTAGAATCATCCCAGGTGCCTTTTGAAGGCAGCCAGAATCTTATCAATCATCTCCGGAGAATTTCTAATGTCGAATCGTCGTGAATTTATTGTTCAACTCAGTCTTGGCAGTGGTGTGCTGGTATCAGGTGCTGCCATGGCCGCCGCGCCTATGTTGGACGAGGCTGATGCCACCGCCAAAGCGCTGGGCTATGTGACGGATACCGCCAAGGCCGATGCAAAAAAATATCCGAAGCACGCTGCCACCCAACAATGCGGCAACTGCACGCTGTTCCAGGGAAAAGCCGGTGACGCAACTGGACCTTGCCCGATCTTTGCCGGCAAGCAAGTGGCCGCCAAGGGCTGGTGCAGCTCCTACGTCAAGAAGGCCTGAGTTCTGGCTTCAGGCTGATGCGTTGATGGGCGTCAAGCCCACCGACACATCTGCGCACTGGGCGCGCTGCCGCAGTGCGTGCTCCATTACCACCAGCGCCAGCATGGCCTCGGCAATCGGAGTGGCCCGAATGCCGACACAGGGGTCGTGTCGCCCTTTGGTGACGACCTCAGTGGGTTGACCGGCGATGTCAATCGACTGGCGCGGTGTCAGGATTGAACTGGTCGGTTTGATGGCAATCGACACCTCAATGTCCTGGCCGCTACTGATGCCGCCCAACACCCCACCGGCATTGTTGGATCTGAAACCCTCCGGCGAGAGTGAATCCCCATGCTGGCTGCCGCGTTGCGTCACGCTGGCAAACCCGGCCCCAATTTCCACCCCTTTGACGGCATTGATGCCCATCATGGCGTAGGCAATATCGGCATCCATCTTGTCAAATAGCGGCTCACCCAGGCCCACGGGCACGTTCGACGCTGAGATGCGAAGGCGGGCGCCGCATGAATCTCCGGCTTTGCGCAGCGCTTCCAGATAGGCTTCCAGCGCCGACACATCAGCCACTGGCGCAAAGAATGGATTGTTGGGTACAAAGTCCCACGATTCAAACACGATCGGCAGCTCACCCATCTGCGTCATGCAGCCACGAAACAAGGTGCCGTATTTCTCAAACAGCCATTTCCTGGCGACAGCACCGGCGGCTACCATCGGTGCTGTCAGACGCGCCGATGAGCGCCCACCGCCACGCGGATCGCGAAGGCCGTATTTCTGGAAATAGGTGTAATCGGCGTGCCCCGGGCGAAAGGTTTGCACGATATTGGCGTAGTCTTTGCTGCGCTGATCGGTGTTCTTGATCAGCAGGCAGATCGGCGTGCCAGTCGTCTTGCCCTCATAGACACCACTCAGAATTTCAACCGTGTCGGGCTCGTTGCGTTGCGTCACAAATTTGGAGGTGCCGGGGCGACGCCGGTCGAGATCGCCCTGGATGTCGGCCTCACTCAATCGCATGCCCGGCGGGCAGCCGTCAATCACGCAGCCAATGGCCGGGCCGTGGGATTCACCAAAGTTGGTGACTGCGAATAAGTTTCCGAAGGTGTTGCCGCTCATGATGTTGAATTATCCCAGAGTGCCCGCCCGTGAATCATCAATAATTTGTGGCGCAAAAAAAATGACCCACAATAGGCCGAATTCGAATCCGCAAGCACAGAGTTGAAAGCTTGTTCCGCTGAACCACAAAGGAAACCCATGCCCGGCTACTCAGATCCCGGTTTTGACACCCTGGCGCTGCACGCTGGTGCCGCGCCCGACTCGGCGACCGGCGCGCGCGCCGTGCCAATTTATCTCACCACATCGTTTGTGTTCGAGTCCAGCGACCACGCACAGTCGCTGTTCAATCTGGAGCGGGCCGGTCATGTCTATTCACGCATCAGCAACCCGACCAACGCGGTGCTGGAGCAACGCGTCGCGGCGCTGGAAGGTGGCATTGGCGCGATCACGACCGCCAGCGGCCAGGCGGCGCTGCACCTGTGCGTTGCCACGCTGATGGGCGCGGGGTCGCACATCGTGGCTTCCACTGCGCTCTACGGCGGCTCACAAAACCTGCTGCACTACACCTTGCGCCGCTTTGGCATCGAGACCACGTTTGTCAAGCCCGGTGACATCGACGGCTGGCGCGCTGCCGTGCGGCCCAACACTAAACTTTTTTTTGGCGAAACCGTAGGCAACCCTGGGCTGGAAGTGCTGGACATCCCGACCGTGAGTGCGATTGCCCACGAGGCTGGCGTGCCGCTGCTGGTGGACTCGACGCTGACCACGCCCTGGCTGATCAAGCCGTTCGAACACGGGGCCGATCTGGTCTATCACTCCGCCACCAAGTTTTTGAGTGGTCACGGTACGGTAATTGGCGGCATCGTGGTCGATGGCGGCAGCTTTGACTGGGACCAGAGCGGAAAATTCCCGGAGCTCACCACCCCTTACGATGGCTTTCACAACATGGTGTTCAGTGAGGAGTCCACCGTCGGTGCGTTCTTGCTGCGCGCCCGGCGCGAGGGCTTGCGTGATTTTGGTGCCTGCCTGAGCCCGCATTCAGCGTGGCTGATTTTGCAGGGCGTTGAGACACTGTCGCTGCGCATGGAGCGCCACATGAGTAACACGCAACGTGTGGTCGAGTTTCTCAGCAGCCACCCGTTTGTGGCACGCGTCGGCCACCCCCTGCTTGAATCGCACCCGAGCCATGCACTGGCACAAAAACTGCTGCCGCGCGGGGCCGGCTCGGTCTTTAGTTTTGACCTCAAGGGCAGCCGCGAGCAGGGCAAAAAGTTTGTCGAGAGCCTCAAAATTTTCAGTCACCTGGCGAACGTCGGCGACTGCCGCAGCCTGGTGATTCACCCGGCCAGTACCACCCACTTTCGCATGAGCGACGAGGCGCTGGCGGCAGGCGGCATCACACAGGGCACCATTCGCCTGTCGATCGGGCTGGAAGAGCCGGATGACCTGATTGACGATCTGAAGCGCGCGCTCCGGGCTGCGGAAAAAATTTAGGTATTGTCATTGCGGGCTTAACCCGCAATCCGTGGATCCCGGAGCAGGTCCGGGATGACAGCCTTGTTGAGACCCGGGATGACAGCCAATGTGAAGCCTGGGATGACAAATAAAGGAATTACGATGTACTTGCAAGTCAATGGCCACGCAACCTACTGTTACACCGGAGGCAAAACGTTTGATGCCGCCAAGCCGACGATCATTTTTGTTCACGGTGTCTTGAATGACCACAGCGTCTGGATTCTGCAAACCCGCTATTTGGCAAATCACGGCTGGAACGTGCTGGCCGTGGACTTGCCGGGGCATTGCCGCAGCGCTGGCGAGCCAGCGACCAGCGTGGAAGAAGCGGCCGATTTCGTAATCGCACTGATGGATGCGGCGGGCCTCAAGCAAGCCGCCCTGGTGGGCCACAGTTTTGGCTCCCTGGTAGTGCTGGAGACGGCAGCGCGCGCGCCAGAGCGCGTCAGCCAACTGGTGCTGGTCGGCACGGCCGCCCCGATGAAGGTATCAAAGGTGTTGCTCGATGCCTCTGTCAACGATCCGATGAAGGCCCTGGAACTGGTGAATATCTTCTCGCGCGACACGCTGGCACCACCACCCTCGGCGCTGGGGCCGGGCACCTGGGTGCATGGTGCCTCCCTGGCGCTGGGCCGTCGGGTGCTGGCCAGTAACCCCCGTGTCAATCTTTTTTACACCGGCTTCAAGGCCTGCGACAGCTATACCCATGGCGAGGAAGCGATGGCGCTGGTGACTTGCCCGGTGCTGTTCATACTGGGCCAAGAGGACCAGATGACGCCGCCCAAAGCGGCACAGGGTTTGATTCAAAAGGCGTATCAGTCCAAAGTGGTGTATCTGCCCAGCGGGCACCACCAGATGAACGAAACGCCGGAGCAAATGCTCACCGCGCTGACCGGATTTTTGAAAGTTTGAGACTGCTATTGCGGATTTAGGTTTGTCATTGCGGCCCAGGATCAGAGCCTGTCCCGGGCTTGATCCGGGGTCCGGGGTTGCAGCATCCGCAATCCAGCGGATCTCAAACAGCTATTAGGTTTATAGCGCATCACGCAGATTGAGTAATGGCCAGCGACCATTTCTCCATAAGTTTGTGGTGCTGTCCTCCTGCCTCAGCAAGAGTGCGTTCAGCAGCGGTGCCAGCGCGGTGGTGTCGGGATTGGCCAGCATGATGTAGCGCGCAGAGTCATCACTCCGCGTTTCATCGAGCCGG